>JBGTNM010000214.1:0-2049 GCA_041743025.1 Microcystaceae cyanobacterium | reverse complement strand
GCTCAACTGTTCCCGTAAATTTCTTTCTGGCGCTGTGAGAGATACGATGTATTTCTTCTTGGGCATTCTTTCTCTTTCTCTTTTTTCCCCTTCACATTAGCTCTTTTTTATTCCTCAAATCAAACTTGATGACCTACTAGTTTCCAAGACACAAGGGGGATTTGGTTGGCATCAAACTAAAACAACCGATCTCGTTCATGCTGAACGGTAGTGGTTAGCGATCGCTACTGCTATGGTTAATCAGCGTCGGTGGTGAAGATGAGGTTGCTTATTGCCACCAGAATCAGTCCGAATATTCAGAAGAAGAAACTGTTAATACTATCTGCTGCTCTACTTCTGCGCCTCGAAGGCTTAGTTGTTTGCGTCGTGGTTTTTTGTCAATTTTAGTTGCTTTACTATGGGGTCAAACTTTACCCCTTAGTCATTTCTACTCTTTTCCCTGGACTGATTCTTTTTCATTCTCCTCTGCTTAAATCTCAAAAACCTACCCTGAAAAGGGGCTTTGCCCACCCTACGAGCGATCTGTTGTGTTCTTTTTTCTATTTGGTATTAGTTTTAAATGATTTAAGATCTTGATAATTATTCCTGCTGGTATTGCTCATCGTTGTAACTGCAAGGTTTCAGCCGAGTTTGGTATTTTGGCAGTCGAACCTGCACTGCTGCGACAAGTCGGTCAAGGTTTAGTAGATAGCGATCGCATCGAACTCATGCCCCAGTTTATGAACCAACAAGATGAACTGATACAGGGAATTTTTACCACTTTAAGGGATGAATTAGAGTCCAATAAAATTGCTGGTAGTTTATTAATTGATAGTCTTAAGACTACATTAGCAATTCATTTGTTACGGAAATATTGTGTTACAAAGCCCAAGCTTTCTAGTTACAGATCTGGCTTGTCTCAATTTAAATTCAGACAAATAACTGCATATATCAACGAGCATCTAGATAGGGAGCTTAAAGTTATCGAGCTAGTTGCGATTGCCCAAATGAGTCCCTATCACTTTATCCGTTTATTTAGAAAAGCCACGGATAAAACACCACACCAATATATTTTACAGCGTCGAATTGAGCAAGGAAAATATTTATTGCAGCATACTCAATTGAGTACTGAAGAAATTGCAGCTATGGTCGGCTTTTGCGATCGCAGTCACTTTGCCAAATATCTCAAGCGTTTTACTGGATTGACACCAAAACAACTTCAAGCCGAATCGCAATAATTTACTCAAATCTAGTAACTTTTTTCTAGAGTTTAGATAAGTCAGGCTTTTAGACTGTCAGCAGTAAAGAAAAGTTAAATAGATAAAATGAGCGACCTCAAAATTAAAACCACTTATGTCAAAGTATCAAACCAAGACCTACAAATTGATGCTTACTTAGCACAACCAGAAGAAGAAGGAAAATTTGCTGCTGTAATAGTTTTCCCAGAAATTTTTGGAGTTAACAGCAATATTAGAGAGATTACCGAATTAATTGCCCAACAAGGATATATAGCGATCTCACCAGCAATGTATCAACGGATTGCTCCTGGTTTTAGTCGTTATTTTAGTCCCAAAGATCTCGCTTATAGTCCCGAAGCCTATCAACTTGGTTTGCAATATTATCAACAAGTTAAGTATCAAGAAATATTCAGCGATATTCAAGCAGCGATCTCCTATCTTAAAACATTGCCCAATGTCAGAGCAGATGCGATCAGCTGTATTGGTTTCTGCTTTGGCGGTCATGTTGCCTACATGGCTGCTACCCTACCCGATATCAAAGCTACGGCTTCATTTTACTGTGGAGGCATTACCACTTCTAGTTATGGACAAAATATTCCCACTCTTGATCGTACTGCCAAGATTAAGGGGTACTATTTATCTGTTTTTCGGCACGAGAGATACTTTAGTGTCTCAAGAGGAAAACCAGCAGATTGAGACAGAATTACAAAAACAACAGATCGAGCATCGTGTATTTCGCTATGACGCAGGACACGGATTTTTTGCTGGATTTTTTCAAGACAAGTATCCGTTTTTAAAACAGCATCCAAGTTACAATCCTGAAGCAGCACCT
>JBGTNM010000213.1:0-10112 GCA_041743025.1 Microcystaceae cyanobacterium | reverse complement strand
CAAAAGTTTCAACATTCAAGTCACACTTTTGCTCCCAATCAATCTCTCAAAAGCTTACGCCAAGGGGGGTTTTCGTTTTTCACCTTCCCTCAACGATTACCTGAGTGAGAACCACGCCGTAGAATAGAAATTATTGACCCCTAGCACCTCGCTTGAAAGCGTAGAAGCTCAAACAGTCCGATGAATCAGTCTGTAATCTATCCGGGCGAAGTCTTCATTGAAACCGCCGCGTTCGACTTAGGAATCCGTCAGCTAATCCCCCATTACGACCTCCTGCTCGATACGCTGATTGCTTGCGTCCCCACTGACGCGACCCATCTTTTGGAATTGGGGTGCGGCACGGGGGAACTTAGTTGCCGACTGTTGAAACATTGCCCTTCGGCTCGCTTGCTCGCCCTGGACTACTCCCCGCGCATGGTAGCCGCAGCCAAAGCTAAACTGAGCCAATGGGGGCTGAGCAATAGGGCGCGAGTGCAGGAAATGGATTTCGGGGCGTGGGCCAACGGTGAGGGAGAGGAAGAATTTGAGACGGGTTTCGACGCTTGCGTTTCCTCGCTGGCTATCCATCATCTTGATGACGAGATGAAAAAGCACCTGTTTAGTTGTATCGCTGGTCATCTCAAAAGCGGTGGTTGTTTCTGGAATGCCGACCCGGTTGTGTTGGAACCTCGATTATCCGAGAGTTACCAGAAGGCGCGAGAGCAGTGGACGAAAGGGACGGGAACCCCCTTAGAGGAAGTGCGTTCGCGACAGGGAAACAGCCAGCCCTACGGCTATTCGGGGCCAGATCGACTGGCGGCCTTAGACGAGCAGATCGCTTGGCTCAAAAAAGCCGGATTCGAGACGCTTTCGGTTCCCTACCAGTATTTCGGTCTGGCCGTGTTCGGGGGGTGGACTTGAGCGGATTCACCTTCAGAGTCTGCTGATAGACTACTTAAAGTATAGAAATGTGCCTGTTGGCTTTAACCCTTAGTAGATAAAGCATGGTACTAACCCCTCCGCCTCTCATCGTGACGCTCAAGCTCGACCCGATGTCCTTTGATTACCTTGATCGCTTGCGAAAGCAGTACTTCCCGCCTGACAGAAATTTCCTCAGAGCGCATATTACCCTTTTTCATGCTTTGCCCGGTACTCAAGAAGGTAGCATCCGGCAGACCCTACAGGAGTTCTGCTCGTCTACGCCTTTATTGCACCTTGTGTTTCCTCAACTCCGCTTCTTGGGCAGAGGCGTAGCTGTCGAGGTTGAGTGTCCTAAGTTAAAGCGGTTGCGAAACCGGCTGGCCCAGACTTGGGAATTGTGGCTAACCCCACAGGATCGGCAAGGATACCGACCCCACGTCACCATTGTGAACAAAGTTATGGCTGATGAAGCTCGGCAGTTACACGACCGACTCGCCAGCGAGTGGAAACCCTTTAATGGGCAGGGAGAGGGACTGATGCTCTGGCACTATCAAGGCGGGCCGTGGAAATGGGTCAGTGAGGTTCCTTTTGTGACGATTGAATCTTCTGCCCTTTAATCCATTGGGTCAGAAGTGAGATCATTTGACCCGATAGGTTCCCGATTCTTTCCCATCGAGAACGTGACTACCAGAAGCTAATGAGCGGACGGGTTTGGCTTCCTCTTGGAGGCGCTTTTCGGAGTGAAGCCGACCACTCGTCGGTAGCAGCGTGAGAAGCCAGATAATTGAGCAAATCTTGGTAGAGGCAGTAAGGAAGCTTGACGGATTGAGGGATTTCCCTGATTAATGATTGAAAAATACAGACTTATTAATTTAAAAGCGATTGCTTTCGGCTCAAACTAGGCATTAAGAGAGTGTTGCTCCCATAAGCAGTGGATTTGAGGCTTCAGAGCCTAATAATTCGTTGTCACTCCACTTCAACTCGCGACTAAGCGTTGCCGAAGCGATCGCGATCATGCCGTTCGTCAAAATCGATGATTGGCCCTTTCGGCACAATTCGATTGGGATTAATCTCGGTCATACTCATGTAATAGCCGCGTTTAGTATAGTCTAGATTGCACGTCGCTTTGAACTCAGGACGCTGATAGAGATCCTTTAGATAATTCCAGAGGTTCGGATAGTCGAGAATTCGCCGCAAATTGCACTTAAAGTGACCGTGATACACTGAGTCGAAGCGATACAGCGTTGTAAACAGACAAATATCAGCTTCAGTGAGTTGATCACCACATAAATAGTGCTGCTGGCTCAGAACGATTTCCCATCGCTCTAAATTCTCGAAGAGTTCAGTTACCGCATCTTCGTAGGCTACTTGCGAAGTCGCAAAACCAGCGCGATATACACCAGCATTGATTGGCAGATAGATTGCATTGAGCGTTTCATCAATCTTCTGCTGGAGGTTGCGTGGGTATAAGTCGATTTTCTGCGTTGCCAATTGAGCAAACTCTACATCAAACATCCGCATGATTTCGCGAGATTCGTTATTGACGATTGTTTGCTTTTGTTTATCCCACAACACCGGAACTGTAACTCGCCCAGTGAATTTGGGATCAGCTTTCAGATAGATCTCTTGCAAATATTGAGCGTGATTCACCGAGTCACCAATGGCTCCTGGTGCTTCAGAAAACCTCCAGCCCAAGTCACTCATAATCTGATCGACAATAGAGACTGAGATGGCCTCATTCAACCCTTTGAGTTCTCGCATAATTAAGGTGCGATGCGCCCAGGGACACCCCAAGGAAACGTAGAGGTGATAGCGTCGGGCTTCTGTCTTAAACCCGCTCTGGCCATCGGCACTCACGCGATGGCGAAACGTTGTTGGTATCTCATTGAACTTACCGCCTTGATCTGATTTATTCGGGTCGGTTATCCATTTGCCTTCCCTCAGCATTCCTGATGTCATCATTTTTTCCTCTCTAGGATGTACGAAAAGTCTAAAAGGTAATGTGAGAATCATCAACCGGAAAAAAAACGGATCTGATGTTTTTGGGCGATCGCCATAACTTGCTCAGGAGTTAGCTGTCGTTCCTGACTCGCTTGAGAGAGTTCTTCTAAATAAAGGTCTGCGGCTGCATGGGAAACCCATACCAGGAGTCTGGCCTGGAGAGATTTGGACTCAAAGGTGTGGGCGACTCCCGCCGGTAAGTTGGCAGCATAGCCTGGTGTCGCTTGCACCACCAGATCGCCAAGGTGCATCTCGATTTCTCCTTCGAGGACATAGAACCATTCATCCCAAGGATGGGTATGTAGGGGCGGTACTCCGGCACCTGCGGGTGAGAGAAGTTCGTAGAACCTACTACCCTCACCATCTCGGTCAAATTTACAAGTAACAGTGTTGCCCAAAAAAGAAAATGTCTTGCCTCGCTCCGGTGCCCAAATGGTGGCAGAGGGGGTTGTGATAGATTGCATAAGTCCTCTACTAAGGTTAGTCTTGAGAAATTTAAGAATATGTTCCCTTGAACCTAATAAATTCAGTATTTACTTGAGAGAAGGTTTTGCCCAGTAATTTTAGGCATTTAGACAGGCAATTTAAGGCGTTGCTAAATCAGTGGTGGTGTTTCAAATGTGTTGGTGACTGCTTTTAAACCCTTCTATGGTGGCTTATTCAGACTGCCTACCCACACTTCTGAAACATCACCGGATATTTTCATCAATCCTCAATTGGAAGGGCAGAAGCTTCTGCAATACCGTAGGCTGTTAACCGCTGACACAAAGCTTCCACTCGCTGCGTATCTAGGTAAGCATGGAGATACACGACCTTCCCCCACCGCATCTTGATAATGTGAACTCCTTCGTTGACATACTCAGAACCATCTGCGGGTTTAGCAGCATCAACCCACTCGACCGCGATCGTTGTATCCCAAGGCAAACCACTAACAGCAATGTTTTTGATGGTGAAATTCAGTTCAGGCGACAGAATATAGAGGCGTTGAAACCACTGCCGCATCGCCTCGATACTATGACGAGTACCTCCGAGTGCATGAGTTCCGCTGAATGTGTGAGTGATTGAAGGTGAAATTCCCTCAAGGACGGACTCATAATCACCTTGATTCAGGGACTCAAAACTTTGCTTGACCGTTTGGCGAACAAAAAAAGCGTACATGATCTTTCTCCTGATGAATCTTCTGGTTTCTGCCGAGATGAACTCAGAAATTTCTTCATCCGATGTCCTTGCCATCCCTATGTTTACATTGACAACATTAGCTTATCATCCTATGTTTGCAGTGTCAACATATTTGAGCTAAGATTTAAAGGAAATTCCGTGAAGACCTTGATGACTGAACGTGAAACTTATCATCATGGGGACTTACGCCAAGCTCTGATTGAAGCGGCATTGGAGCTAGTCTCTGAAAAAGATGTGGATAGTGTGTCTTTACGAGAAGTCGCGCGGCGCGTCGGGGTATCCCATGCCGCTCCTTACCGACACTTTGCTGATAAAGAAGCACTACTGGCAGCCGTAGCGCGATCGGGTTTTCAAATGCTTCATCACACTCTTGAGACAGTGCCGCACAAAGCACCACTCGATTCACTCAAGCGATTGCTGGAAATTGGAGTTGCTTATGTGGACTTTGCTCTTGAGCATTCCTCACACTATCGCTTGATGTTTGGTGCTTATGGAGCTACATCTGCCCAACAGAATCCTGAGTTGGCGCAGGCGGCTACACAAGCCTTCATGGTGCTTGTCAATGGTGTAAAAACTGGTCAGCAGGAAGGAGTAATTCGTCTGGACGACTCGAAACAATTAGCGTTGGCAGCCTGGGCCTTGATGCATGGGTTGGCAATGTTGTTAATGGATGGTCAAATTCCAATAACAACCTCTCAACCTGTCGCGCCTTTGTCTAATTTCATTACACAGGTTTTAGTTGAAGGCTTGGCTAGATAGGGAGTTTAAAGCTAGGTTTACCCCTAAAATGACTGAAAAATTTAAGTTCTCCAGCAACAATGAGGTTTTTGAAGCCGTCCCCGAACCCCTAACACTTCTCGGAGCAGGGACAGCACTAGGATTTGGAACCTTCTTCAAACGGGAGCTATCTAAGAAGCAGAAGAAAGAGAAAACCAAAGTTTAATCCATGACAAATAATTATCATCAACCCCTCAATCAACTGAGGGGTTAACTTTGTAATCAGCGCTCGCCTTGTCTCAGCCATTGTTTAGCTTCAGCGCTCGCTTTGCTTAAGCCAGCACCTAGCTTCAGCAAGTGCAGCTTCTTCGGAGTAGAAAATGTCATCAGTCCCCAAAACTTCCCCGGAAGCCTTGACAATGCGGAATTGATAGCCTCTCAGAGCAAAAATGGCGGAATTGACTCCGAAACGGCAATGGGGCGCATTCATGGGGTGCTGCCTGACGGGACAGTAATTAGAGACATTGAGGTGTTTCGCCGCACCTATGAAGTGTTAGGGATGGGCTGGATCTATGCGGCGACCAGGTTACCTATCATCGGTACTGTTGCCAATTGGGTTTATGGAACTTAGTTCGTACTGGGAGTAGAAAGTCTTAAGAGGAAAAGGTTCGAGAAATATATCCCCACAGAGAACACGAAACGCGATCAAATCTACGTCTAAGGATATAAGTTTGTTTAATTTTGAGATATCAATGAGATATAAAATTAAAAAACCCATTCAGATAGAAACTTATGACAACCGAGCAAGAGCTTCAATCTCTTTTTAAGACCTTAGATGGCGATCAAGACGGCAAAGTCTCCATTAATGAGCTTTTTTTAAGTCCTGGCTTAAGTGCAGTCATCTCATCAGAAACAGGTACCAGTAGCCCCCAGGAGTTACTAGTACGGTATGATTCAGACGAAGACGGTAGTATTACCTTTGAAGAGCTAAAGGAAGCCGTTGAGAAAGCAAGAAATTTAACCTAGCAGTCAAAAAACCCAATCCCCAATCCCCAAAATCCCTCTCTAGCCCATGCTTTGAGGGATTTGCAATTTGGCGTAATGCTAGGCTCTACAGTCGACGACCCAACGCCTCGGTAAGACTTCAAACGCTTGAGAGTGACGTTGAACGATTTCTACGCTGAGTTGACAGCCCTTAGCGACTAGCTGTAGCTTTTCTCCTCGATAGCCCTGCCGTGAGAGTCAACAGCCCTTCACAGCCAGTACACTTTTCCCTTAATCTCCACCCTCATCTCATCTAAATGCCACTTGCGGCTCGGCTTTCGGCGATGACGGCGAATCTGATTAACCCATGTCTGAGCAAACTTTTGATTCCAATCCCTTATAGTCTCGTAAGTGACTTCAATGCCCCTGTAAAGCATCATCTTTTCGATATCGCGCAAGCTTAAGGAGAAGCTATTGTACAGCCACAGGTAATGGCTAATAATTTCTGCAGGAAAGCGGTGGCGCTGGTAAGGATTTTTACTTATTGCTCTATCCTATCTCACCTACTCTTCAAGTTAACCTGACAATATCGCTGCTGTTGGTCTAGAATGAATGATGGGGCAGTTCCACGCACAAATGAGATTTTAGAAGGCCGCGATTCTTCTCGGCATTGGGAACTCGATCCCGAATCCTCTAAAGATTATTCAGAACGCAGAGACTGACTTTATACTAATTTAAAGGAGAAAGATGATCATGCCCGAGCAAAAACTCGAACAATCCACTGAGCAACAAGACGAGTGGCAGCAAGACTTAAATCCTAACCCAATGGCGGGTCAAAATGTTGGAGTAGAATCCTCTCAAGGGGAGAAAGAAGCACCTACCGCTAGTGAGATTAAAGAAGTCCAGCGTCACTTAGAAGGCTTGACAAAGGACGAACTAAAGCAGATTCCTGTGCTACCTGAAGGAATGCGCTTGAAGCAGGGAGCTACCTACGTCGATTTGAGGGATGCGGAACGCCAAGAATTTACGGCGAGGGGTGATATGGAGACAAGCGCTGATAATTGGTACGTACCGAAAAGTGAAGTAGATTATATCCTTTGGAATCGTTTGACGGGTGTGGAGAATCCTGAACGCTTAGGAGAAGCAAGCGAGTCTTAAAGCGCTCGCTCCTTTTTAAGATTTATCTGATTTACTCAATTATCAAAGTTCATTGGTTCTGTTACCAACTTTTTCTAGAGTCAGAAATCTGATTGCATTCATCATTTGCTCTACAGTTGTAGATAGAATTTAGGGGGCGTTGCTGAATAAACTAATGATTAGACCAGAGCCTAGGGGGTTGAAAATCGCGGAGAATCAAGGAAAATTTTATACACAACTTTTATGCCGCAGGTAGAAGATACGCTGATAACGGTTAAGTATGTTGCTCAACGAACGCCTTGAGGTGAGAAACATTCTTACCCCGATTATGACCTCTAACGCCCGTAATGCCAGCCTCGGAGTGAATCTCATGAATCCAAGACTGATATTGCTCCAAAAACGCATCGGCGGCTTGACGATGAATACCAAAGCCCTCCTCCAGCAGTCCCCTCGTCACTGCCCAAGTGTCATCGGCGTGAGCTTGATTTCATTGGGCGATCGCTTCGACAATCTTTTTAGACCTTGATTCTGATCCTGTTTTGAATTAAAGCTTAGAAGTTTGGGTTGATTCATTAACTTATGCTGGATTGTTTAATTTCATTGTTGGAATAGTTTGTATTTTTTTTACGACTAAAACAAATTAGTTTTAGTAAGAGGCTGTTTATAAAATTGGAGTAACGGTCAGACCGAGGGACAAATTAATCGATTAAAGATGTTAAAACGGCAGATGTACGCTCGGGCTACTATTGATCTGTTGCATCGAGGATTACAGTAATTTTACGGAATTTAAAAGAACGATTTTTCTAGGGTTAGAGGGGCCCTTTATCTCTTCTTTATCAAAACTGGATTAATCGGAGTGCTTTTTCAAGAAATGGTCAAGGTTTTCCTCCTCAAAATTCCTTAATTTCCCTGAAGACTAACCGCTTGGCTCTCAACTAAAATTTGGCTGTGTTGAGTCCGACGTTTCACGGAACGAGTCAGTAAAAACCCAAAATTTTACCGGTTCCCTGTCCCTCAATTCTAATGCTCAAACAGGCTCTCAGTTAAGAATTGAGGCGATCTTTATGACCCCCCTTTCAAAAGCTCAAGAACTCCCAATTGTCCTTCAACCTGTACTCAATCAATCAATCGCTGACGAGGAAGGAATTCTCAACCCAAAACTCTCAGATAATCCGCTTCAGACCGAGGAAGATTTCAGCGTGGGGAGTTTGACGAACAATATCCCAACGGCAGGAGCCGTTGTCGGGACGATTTCCGCGATGGATGGCACAATGAGCGGTAATCTGAGTCAAGACGATGGAGATAACCCCACCCGAAACGGTTCCTTGAGCGATGACTACCAACTGGTTGATTTGGCCGTCGGACAGTGGTTGACTCTATGGCTGAATTCATCAGACTTCGATCCCTACCTGCAACTGATTAATAGCGAGACAGGCGAAGTCATTACTGATGATGACGACTCTGGAGAAGGAACTAATTCAAGATTGCGTTTTCTCCCGCTTGAGGGGATTAACTATCTAGTGCGGGTGACCAGTTATGACGAGCAGGAAACAGGAAGCTATACGCTCGCAACCAACACCGACCCTCCGGTTGTCGGCACCCTTTCGGCTTTCCAGGGGACAATCGCCGAGAATTTAAGCGATCAAGATGCTCTCAATCCAGTTCGTTTGGGGACTTTCAGCGATGACTATCAGTTAGTAGATTTAACCGTTGGAGAACCCGTCATCCTCGATTTATCTTCTGAGTTCTTCGATCCTTACCTGCAACTGATTAATGCCCATACCCAGCAAGTGATGACTTTCGATGACGATTCGGGAGAAGGGGTCAACTCGCAGCTATCTTTTACCCCCTTGCAGGGCATTAATTACTTAGTGCGCGTGACGAGTTATGCCAATCAAGCGACGGGGAACTATACCTTAACGGCGGCTCCCGCACCCGACTTAGTCGTAAGCGGCTCCATCTCTCCCACCGTCGCTGGTTTGGGCGAAACGATTGAGGTATCTTGGAGCGTCACTAATCAAGGGAGGGGAACCACCTCGGCTGACTGGTACGACTCTATTTACCTGTCGAGTGATGCCCACCTCGATAGCAGCGATACTTGGCTGGCCAATACTTGGGCAACTGAGCGACTCCCCTTGCTCTCTGGCACGAGCTACTCCCTTAATACTTACAGATGTCCTTGAAAATGGGTTCACGGTTGTTGGTGAGCGTCCCGACGATCTGCTCGTTTCCGTGACTTCCACCCCGGTTGTTAGGAAAGGGCAAAGCTTTGACGTTATTGTCTCCTATACCAATCGCAGCAGTCATGATGTTAGTGCGCCTCTAATTGTCTTGCAAACTGACCCCGACGTTCGCTTGGAGAACCTTCAGGATGGGGACGAGTTGGCTCAGTTTGGGTCAATGGCACTGTTGGGGATTAGCAACGAAGGGCCAGCCGGGATTCTGCGTCCAGGGGAAATTGGGCAGATTCGTCTGCGGGGGGTGGCCCCTTTATCGGAAGGGACGATTAATATCACGGCTAGTTTGATGGTGGATGAGGGGACGGCGATTGATTATAGCGAGTTTATTCATTATTTGGGGGGCGATGTCTCGACCAAAGCCTGGTCTGATGCTGCCATAGAGCTACAAAATCAGTTTGGGAGTTCGTGGACGAGTTTTGCTAAGGGGTTAGCTGAACGTGCGACTGAGTTAGCTGTCATTAATGAATACACTCACTCGGCGACTGCCCTGTGGACAGAAATAGCTAGAGAAGCCTGGGTCAACTCCACTTTAAAGACTTCTCCGGCATCTACAGGGGAAGGAAACAATGCTTTTTCAAATAACTTAGAGCTTCAATCAGCCAATCAGTTGACAGTCTTTGAAGAAGTAGCTGATAACTCCCCAATAAGTGACTTTGCTCAACTTTCAAAACTAGAAGAAAGAATGAGACGAGGATCTGGTCATATACGTATTTTTGGAGCCGAAATTGCAGCAGATGCCCTAGATGATTTTAGAGGTGTTAGTGGACTAGAAATTTCTCCTTTTGGAGTTATAAATAGTGTAGAGCAAAAGAATGCTTATATAGCAATTCCATTTGAGATGTAAATATGAATTGATATGGTAAAATAGAAAAGTCTTGTCAATAAATAAAAGAAAAAGAGCAAATGAAGGCTAATCAAAATGAAAGAGAAAAACAAATAGAGTGTTTAATCAAT
>JBGTNM010000212.1:0-2006 GCA_041743025.1 Microcystaceae cyanobacterium | reverse complement strand
ATACCTATCTCAATCCTAACTGGCAGACAGATAACGCTGATAGCAGTCCGATTGAGCTAGGATTGTCTGCCAAATTGACGGAAAACCTACAACACATCCAAATTGTTGCCTGTGGAACGAGTTGGCACGCTAGCTTGGTGGGGAAATACCTATTAGAACAGTTGGCACAGATTCCCACATTCGTCCAGTATGCGTCTGAATTTCGTTACGCGCCCTCTCCTTTAATGCCCAACACTTTAACCATTGGCGTGACGCAATCGGGAGAAACCGCCGATACGCTGGCGGCACTGGAGATGGAAAAGCAACGCCGTACCGGGTTAGAAACTGCCTACGAATCTCGAATTTTGGGTATTACTAACCGTCCTGAAAGTACTCTCGCCTACATGGTCGATAGCATGATTAACACCCATGCCGGTATCGAAATTGGAGTAGCTGCCACGAAAAGCTTCACGGCGCAGTTGATGGGATTTTATTTCTTGGCATTGGAATTAGCTTTCCGCCGCCGAACGCTGTCCTCGGAGAAACTGGAGTCTATTATCAAGGGATTGCGCCAACTACCGGGGCAAATTGAGGAAATTTTGGACAAACAGGAGCAAAAAATTGAAGAACTTGCTCACGAGTTTAGCGATACGCAAGATTTTATCTTTTTGGGACGGGGGATTAATTTTCCCATCGCCTTAGAAGGGGCCTTAAAACTCAAAGAAATCAGCTACATTCATGCTGAAGGGTATCCTGCCGGAGAAATGAAGCACGGGCCGATCGCTCTGTTAGATGCTAAAGTGCCTGTAGTCGCCATTGCTATGCCAGGGGCAGTTCACGATAAAGTGCTGTCTAATGCTCAAGAAGCCAAGGCGCGGGATGCTCGCCTAATTGGGGTTACGCCGATGGACGAGCGAGAAGCGCGAGCAACTTTTGATGATTTATTGAGTGTTCCGCAGGTTGAGGAGTTATTATCGCCGATTATTGCGGTGATTCCTTTGCAATTGTTGGCTTATCACATCGCAGCGCGGCGCGGTTTGGATGTGGATCAACCGAGAAATTTGGCAAAATCGGTTACAGTGGAGTAATATTTATTAATTTGAGGAACTATAGAGATTGAGAGTTAGAGGTCAGATTTGGGAACATTAAGAGAAAAGCACTTCCATCCCAACTAAACTATGTCTGACTGTCAACTTTCCGTCTTCCAGTCTGGTATCCGAGATAATCGTGAACGGGGTACAGTCGGTAAATTTCTTAGAGATAAGATTCAATCAGGTTCAAAACTGTCTATCGTATCGGCTTACTTCACTATATACGCTTTTGAAGCCTTAAAGCAGGAATTATTGTCAATTGGGACGTTAGATTTCCTGTTCGGGGAACCCCGATTCATTCAATCACTTGGCACAGAAGCGGATAAGAAGGCGTTTAAGATTGAAGACTGTGAGATTCGGTTAAGTAGTCGCTTAAAACAAGGGTTATTGGCAAGAGAGTGTGAACAATGGATACGAGAGAAGGTCAATATACGGTCTATTAAGCAAGCCAATCTACTGCATGGCAAGATGTACCATATTAATAATAATGGGGTGAATTGTTAGAAGAATTTAAGGGTTTTTATGAAGGAGAAATTATTCAAAAGAATTTTACTCAAAGTAATCGAGAATATTTCTTGATTGGGATGATGAAGGTGAATTTTCTTAAGCGGTTAGAGAGTTCGGTTTATTCGTTTCAGATTACCTTAGAGAGAACTATTGAGAAGATTAAGAAGTTAGAGGATAAAATCAGACAATTTCAACAGCATCAAATAGAATTTATCAAGAGTGAAGACTTAGAAGTAGAGTCATTCGAGGATGAAGACTTACAAGCGGCCTTTGAAGTAGGAAAAGATTTAATACCAAATCCGGTTTATATACCCCACTAACATTTTAAACAAAAGCTAACCAATGATAGTTAGTCAAATTTTTGATGTCTTCTTTCATTTCACCCAGAATATTACAACGTTTTACTAACAATTCTTCAATTTCATCAAT
>JBGTNM010000211.1:0-4714 GCA_041743025.1 Microcystaceae cyanobacterium | reverse complement strand
AGTACAAAAAGTCTTTCCGCAACCCGGCCCTCCTGTCAGCACCATCAACCGCGAACTCGCCGCCTTTTCTACCGCCTGTTGCTGTTGAGAACTCAGTTGAATCCCTCGGCTAGTCGTAAAGCGCTCTATCCAATTTTTGACGCGGTTGATGTCCGACTCAACTGGGAGAGCAAGCTGCTGTCGCAGAAGTTGAGCTAGGTTTTGTTCAGTGTAATAAAAACTCGCTTTGAAGCATAAAGCCATTCCTCCTTCGGCTTTCTCAACGATTAGTTCCGGCTTTGTTACCATCTCCTCAATGACTGCCCTGACCGCCTCTGGCTCAGCTTCATGTTCGCTGTTAGATAGCTGCTGTACGCTACTGTCAATTAATTCGGGTTGAGGTAAAAAGCAGTGTCCGTCTTCGGCAGCTTGGCTTAAAACGTGCAGCAATCCTGACTGGTAACGATATTCCGACCCAGGAGAAACCCCCACTTTCTGAGCGATTTTGTCTGCCGTCAGGAAGCCGATGCCAAAAATATCTTCTGCCAGTTGGTAAGGGTTTTCTGTCACCGTCGCGATCGCCCCCTCGCCGTACTGCTTGAAGATCTTCACGGCGTAGGTAGTCGAAACCCCATGACCCTGCAAGAAAACCATCACCTCTTTAATGCTTTTTTGCGTTTCCCAGGCTTTTTGAATCATCGTCACCCGTTTTTTCGCAATACCGGGAACTTCGATCAGTCTCTCGCTCTGGTTCTCAATAATTTCTAAGGTGTCCAGTCCGAAGCGAGCGACGATTCGTTGAGCGGTTATCGGGCCAACGCCTTTGATGAGTCCACTGCCCAGGTACTTCTCCATTCCGGTCAAAGTAGCTGGCTTAGTCTCGACATACTGTACCACCTGAAACTGTTGCCCGTATTGGGGATGCTCTCGCCACTGACCCTTGAGTTGGAGTGTCTGTCCGGCTTGGAGATTAGGGAAGCTGCCCACAATGGTAACAAGGTCACTGAAGCGAGGAACTTTCAACCTTGCTACCGAATAACCAGAGTCGTCGGCGTGGAAAGTAACACGCTCGACGACTCCGGTGAGCGATTCAAGGGGATTTGAAGAGGAAGATGAGGCGGCTATCACCATCGCCAGGAAAAATGTCAAAGCCCTTTTATTGTAAGCTCGACTTCTATTTAGAACAAGTGTACTAAATTGTTGAGGGAGTTAGACGCTACCCACACCACACCAGCCAGCGTAGGTAATAGCGATCGCGTCTACCGACGCATTGAGGGAGAGGCATGGAAAGTTGAACAAGCTTTCGACCGTCCCCGCGATCTCCTGTCTATCGGCTTTAGCTGAATCGAGGTGACTTTTCCACGAAGCTGTAGGGAGAGTAACAGGCAGGAAGTGGCAGTATCGATAGATGGTTGCGTTGATCACGCCTAAAACCTGTAACAGTTTTCGTCCTGATGGGTACTCAGTATTAAGAAAAGGTTTGGAATTTGGAACATTCTTCAAACACGATCGCGTCATTTTTAGAGAACTTTATTTTAATTATGCTATCTTAAAAAGCAATCGCTTCAACTGCATGACTGCACATGATTACAGCTTTTATCAATCTTAAAGGTGGCTGCGGCAAGAGTACCAGTGCTGTTCATCTTTGTCGTTACCTCATCGATAAAGGGCAGGATGTTGCCCTAGTAGATGCTGACTCCCAGTCCACCAGTTCAACTTGGACGATAAATTTGGAAGAAGATCTTCCTCGTCCTAAAGTCTTTCGTCTTACTGATCCCGATCCTCTCCTCGATGAAGTTCCGGTGCTGGCCGAGACTTTTGATACGGTAGTCATTGATGGTGCCGGAGGCTTAGCCGAGGTGCAGAGAGCTATCTTGCTGCTCGCCGATCTTGTCCTCATTCCCATTCAACCGAGTGCGCCCGATCTGGCCGCTTCTCAGGAAGCGATCGCCGCCGTCCGCCGAGTGCGCCGTCTCCGTCAAGGACAGCCACAAGCTCACACTTTTCTGACTCGGACGGTTTCAAACACTTTACTTCTCAATGAAGCAAGAGAAGCTCTCGCAGCTTACGGCGACATCCCCCTCCTTAAAGCAGAAATCCCCCAACGCCAAGTTGGGGCTGATGTGATGGGACAACATTCAACTTTATTCGATCTCAAAGGCAAGGCTGCCTTTGAATTAGCAGATTGCTATCGCCAGTTATTTCAGGAGGTAAATTTTGACTAGACACAAACTGAGTGAAGCACAACAAGTTTTTCTAAAAACGGGAAGCCTAGAAACGGCTCCTAATGAAGTCTCTCTTTCAGAGTCAAAACTTTCTATCTCTCAATTGATTACCTGGAAAGAACAGCCCCGAAAATACTTTCCTCCTGAACACTTGCAGCAATTAGCTGATTCCATTCGGCGGCGAGGGCTAGACTATCCCCTAACCGTTCGTCCTGCCGGAGACAAGTACGAAGTCATCGTTGGCGAGTGCCGACTGCAAGCCTGTAGACTCGCTCCTCTCGACCCCGTTCCTGTTAAGATTCTCCCACTTGATGACCAACAAGCATTGGAGCTTGCTCTTTCCGAAAATTTGGATCGCCAAGACCTTAATTCAATTGAAGTCCTTGATAGCTTGCTAAAGCTCTTAGGCAGTCGTTTACACTTGGAGGAAAAGCAAATCCGCTCTCTCCTTTACGAGATGAAGCGAGCTTGGGAAACTCAACCCAAAAGGGCGGAAGTTGTTGCTGGGGATATCAATATCCCTAGTCCTGAAAACGAGCAACAGCAAATTGTCTGCCAGACCTTCAAGCAGTATGGCTATCACTGGTACTCCTACATCTGCAATCAACTCAAGCTTAGAGACTTGCCAGAAGACCTTTACGAAGCAATCTCTCAAGGAAAGATTGAATATTCCAAAGGGCTGAGGTTTAAATCTGTCAAAAATGATGCTCTGCGGCATGAACTTCTAGAACAAGCGATCGCTGAGGGTTGGACTCAGCGAGAGATCCAGCAAAGAATCAAGGACAAGCTCTCTCAAGAAGCCAGTGCTAAAGAAGGAGATTTACCTAATTTTACACCTCAATCAAGGCTTTACAACCTCACCAACCGCTTGAAAAAAATTAAACTGTGGCAGTCTCACCCAAAAGCCTGGAAAAAGATTGAGACGCGACTGGACTACATTGAAAACTTGCTCGTTGAATTAGAGCCTGAAAAAGATCGCCAAGAAAAACAAGAAGCTAGTCTCGATTCAGAACTAGCATAAGCTTAGAAGCGGACTGGTTGCAGAGTCTTGGTTGCTTCAGCTAATTCCATTGCTGCCGAGGAAATAACGTTGTGGCTACCGCCACTTTTGCGAGTGAACAGGTTTTACTTCCTCAAAAACATTTACAACCTACTACATCTCCGTCACTTGGCAAGAATCTGGCACGATGGCTATCCAATCGGTTTCCTGGGAAGCCGCGATTGAGCAGGCGCAGCAAGAGAGTTTGCCGGATGGCGATTATGTCGAAGGAGTTTTGAGATTAATTGGGAGCCTTCAATCAGGAGAGACTTTTTTTTCTGCCCTAGACATCGTTTTTTGCCTCGCTGACGCGATTTTGAGCCTGACCCTTTTGAGGCAACAATCATGCTCAACACAGTCTGGCAACCTCACATTACCCATAGGCATTTAGGAAATGGTGGCTACAGGCAATCCCTGTTTGCCCCTTATTTATCTAGCATCACCAACAGGAGAGGACAAAGACAGTGTACCTTCTTCGGCTTCGACAGTTTTGCCGAAGCCTATCAATGGTATCAGCAGATCCAAAAGTTGGGGCATCGCGTGGCTTTACGCCATTCGCAACGAGTTAATTCCCACTACGAAGTTAAAGTCTGGGGATTAACGACCGAGGAATTTATGTCTTTTTGGCGGCTACTCGCCGAGCAACGGAAACAGCAGGAGGGATGATGTTTATTCAAATCGGCGATGTGGTAATAGCTGGCAGTTCCCCCGGTTTAATCATCGCCACTCAATCGTTTTACGGCGTTATTGTTCGCCGTTTTTCTTTTACAGCCGGTGGAACTTATCGGGGTTATACAGACGGCTGCTATCAAGCCAGCCAATTAAACCAAGCGAACGAAGTTATTACTCAATCG
The DNA here is from genome assembly GCA_041743025.1 of Microcystaceae cyanobacterium. Taxonomy (GTDB): domain Bacteria; phylum Cyanobacteriota; class Cyanobacteriia; order Cyanobacteriales; family Microcystaceae; genus JBGTNM01. The sequence goes on along the minus strand of JBGTNM010000211.1, from coordinate 617 downwards.
GTTCGCGCTCAAGCTCTTAGAGCGCAAGCTGCCTCTCAAAAGGCGATTCCCAAGGGAGTGTATGACCGTCTTAAGGAGTTGAGATAACGTCCTACCTCGATCGGTTCTCGTTGCTGACGCAACACTTCCTAATGCTGCTATAGCGGAGGTGTTGCTTGTCTAACACTCAAATTGAAACTCAGCCTCATTCAAAAAGGCAACCCGCCTCCTCTAGCCAACTAGAGGAGACGGGAGAACTGACTCTTAAAGAACTCGAAGCTCACTTTCGAGTCTTAAGCTTGCGAGAATTGAGCTTCGAGGCGGCACAACTCGCTGCTATCGTTGACATTCCGACTCAGGGAGAACCTAGCCAACTCTACGCTCAGTTGCAGCAATATTTAGCTGAGGCGACTGAAGCCAAAGTCGATGGCTACGTGCTGTTTAAGGAATATCTTGAAACCGAGATAGAAACCTGGACAGCCAAGAAACAGGCTCTTGTCCAAATGTGCGATCGCCTGATTGCTCACAAACAATCTCAACTCAAAGCCCTCAAACAAACGCTTATTGCTCTGCACGAACAGGGTTTAATTGCCGATTACTTAGTGGGCAAACACAAAGCTATTCAAATTTTGCCCAAC
>JBGTNM010000210.1:0-6215 GCA_041743025.1 Microcystaceae cyanobacterium | reverse complement strand
ATGAAGGGGAAAAAATTCGTAATCTTTTGTATTTTTCTCTAGCAATTTTTCCCTGCAATCTAATTTGTAAACTTTGCCAGCGATTATGAGGTTGAAAGTCAATAATTGGTTCAAATCGCCACGATCTATCTTGTATCAGTAAGCGATCGCGCTTGACTAATTCAGGGTCAAACCAAAACCCTCGAACTATTACTTTATGACCAGCTTTAGCCAAGGTTTCTGCTTCTTTTTGAGGTCTAGGAGCAGTGCTTAAATGCCCGCCTATGAGAATCAGAATTTTAGCCATTTTTATCTGATTTATGATGAAATAAATTAATCTATATAAAATTTTGATAAGCAGTCTGTGTTTCGGCTAAAGTTTAATTTTCTGGCTTGGTTGCTTCAACATATAAAGACTCACAAGCACGATGCTGACTATCTATCAGTAAAATATTATCCCTACCTTTACGAAATGTCTCTTGTTTGAGATCGACAAATCCTACACGTTCGAGCATTGACTTTAGCGTAAAATAATCGTAAGCAAATTGATGACCATGGCCTCGAAATACACTATTAACTGCCATCATTGGTGTAGTTTCTTCTTTGGGAATTTCGTGAGCGGACAATCCGTAGGGAAAATCTACGTTTTGTGCATTTTTTTGTCGTTTATATGCATCCAGATAAATTTCAGCATCAGGAACTATTAATCTCAGAGTTCTTCCTGGTTTAAGCAAATCAAAAAAATTAGATAAAACTTTTTTAGTCTGATGATAAGAAATATGTTCTAAACAATGTTCTGTATAAATTCCCAATTGGGAATTTTTAAGCAAAGGTATGCTTTTAGTAATATCCCAGCATAAATCGATCCCCGGAAGCCAATTATAATCTAAATTGATGAATTTTTTGTCTATCTTTGAACCACATCCTACATTAAGATATTGTTTATCTTCAAAATTTATCCATTGCTTTTGAATCAATCGGTTGCGAATAAAATTACCATAATAAGTCCGAAATTTAGCGTAGCTGTTTATAGGACGCGCTAAATTAACTCTTTTTATTAAAGAAAAACTAGACATCGTTATAACTCCTTGTAGAAATAAACAAAAAATAACTAAATTGAAGCAAATAATAATTTGCTTAATTCAATTTATGAGTATATATTAGGCGATCGCGAATCCTGGATAGTTTCCAACCTACCGCAGCTTTTTTATAACCATTCTGATAAAATACTCTTTGAATTTTTTTAGCCTGTTGCCAGCCTACAAATTTAGATAATAATTGAAACATTTTTCCGCCAGTAGGCTGAAGTTCTGAACCACCTAATTCCTTTACTTTTGTTGCCGCTTGTTGACTCAACTCTGGGACATCAAGATAAACTTCATAGATGAAGCGTTGAAAAACTGTAGCGCAAGCTTGACGAGTACGCGGATTATTTTCTCTTGCTAAAAGGTTACTTGTTCCTAAACTAAGGGATAAAAATTGCGATCGCCGAGCTTTTTCCGATTTAGTTCCGCTTAAACTATCAGTATTTCCCGATCGGTAATAAGTTTTCGCACCCTGACAAAACTTATTACCTTCACTAGCCAACAAAATGCGACTAAAATAGTCAAAATCATTAATTAAGGAAAGTCTTTCATCCCAACCGCCAGCTTTGTCGGCAATTTTGCGAGGAATAAGCCAAGCAGCACCATGCATCATATAATGTTCTTCCCAAGCACATACTAACCAATCCACAGGATCTAAATCCTGCCATAAAGGCTGCGGAATAAACATTGCTTCTTTGGGAGATTTGTAAAACCTCGACCATTCACAGGAAGCAATAAAAGGAGAATCAGAATCTCCGAGTAGTTTAATTTGACGTTCAATCTTATCGGGAGCTAAAAGATCGTCTGCATCTAAGTACTCGATCAAGTCTCCTTGAGACTCGGCAAAGGCTCGATTTTCGGCTGCACTTTGACCTTGATTTTCTTGAGCGATAACTTTGACAATAGAAGATTCAAATTTTTTTGCAACTGCCAAACTATTATCTGTCGAACCATCATCAACTATTATAATTTCAATATTTTTCCAAGTTTGAGCTAGTGCAGATTCTATAGTTTGAGCGAGATACTGTTCGGAATTATAACAAGGAATAAGAATTGATACTAGAGAGGGCATTAACTTTGATATTTAGAACTAAGAAATTGACTATAGATATTTTGCCTTTAATTGTTCGTACAAACAGTTTTCATGATATCTTTCATTTTTATTAAGCTTATTTTGTCGCCAAATTTCATTCCATAAATGAATAGCATAACTATTATTAGTAACTTTACCTATTTTTGTATGAGGATAAATCAATGGTCTAATCAAATCTTTAACTGATTTAATTGTTTTTTTGAAATTTGGTTTGTCTTTCTGATAAACTATTTTATCCACAGCCCTCCAGGTAATAGGACAAAATTTTTCATAAGAAACCACATAATTTTCTAAATTTAGTTTTTTTACTGCTCCCTGTAATAAATGAGGACCAATTTCTCCATACTTGATTTCGCTTAAATTTTTATCCTCACAACTGTTTACTAAAAATTTTGATAAATCACTATTTTTTGGCATTTTCATAACACAAGTGCAAGCTGGTTCTCCCCATTTACCTTCAAAACTAGAGCTAAGTACATACTCGGACTCAAAGTTAAATGGTTTTAAACAAATTACATCTGTATCTACCCACCAATTCCCTTTCAACTTGAGAAGATAATATCTAAACAAATCAGCAAATACAGCATAACTACCTTTTCCCCATTCTGTCTGACAAGTAAAAATCATATTACTAGGTAAAACGCTATTTCCATCTTTAACGAGAGTTCCTTTTGGTATGTTTTTAACATCATCATAAACATACAAATGATACTCATGACCATTAGCTAGAAAAGACTTAATAGATAGCTGTTCCATTATAGAAAGCTCACCTTTAACCCATAATCCCTGAATAATCGTATTTGCCATTTCTATTTATTCTTTTGTTGACTTAATGTATACTTAGTAAAGTTCAAATTACTGTATTTGTTTCAATATTCGTTTCCAACCATAACGAAAATACCAGGACTTAGAATTATTTACGTAATGATGTAATATAGCTTTAGGAACTATTCCTTCTTTTTTATCTGGCATAACAACATAGTCTTCCACAGGAGCAATAAGGCAATTTTTATTAGCAAGTAACATGGCAGTAAGAGCTTGTTCTTGGTAATAGTGTTTACCTTCCTTTTCAATAGTTGTTTTGCACCAAAATTCTAGTTGTTCCCAGTCTATATCTTCACTTTTTAAACCGCAAATGCCTACATTTAATCGTTTAGGTATATTAGTTCCAGTTAAAGAATTCATCAAAGTTTGAGAATAACCATAAGATGTCTCAGTGTCCACCATATAGCAAGGTTTTTTAGGACTATTTAACCAATCTATGAGAAATTTGGGATTCTGGAAAAATAGCATATCTGAATCCAAAACCAATTTCCAACCACCAGAGCCAATATGAATATCCGTTAGTTTCCGCATATTAGGATAATTAATCCGTCTCTCTCTCAAATAAGGAAACTTACTTACAGGTAATAATTTACCCAAAAGTGTTTCTATTTCTGATAAAAAAACTATTTTGGCATTAGGAAAAATTCTTTTAATTTCTGCCGCATATTTAGATTCTAAAGTACCATCATCATAAACAACAGGTCGGATATTAATCCTAGCCTGTTGCAACATAGAATAGGCACAAAAGCAGGTTTGATACCAGAATTTTTTTCCACTTAAAAAATAAATTTCTAATGGTTCGCAAGGAGAGGAATACCGAGGAGCAGTAGGTAGCTGATATGCGGCTTGTTCCATTTTGCGTTTTTCAGCATGGTCAATTGCCATATTGATAGCACCAGTCCGCAGACACTTTTTTAAAAAGCCTTTTGGTGCATAGTAAAGTCGATAAACAATTCTACCTAAATGAAGGTATTTTGCTAGTTGTTTCGGGTTACTAAAGCTAGTATTGTCCATCTTTAAAATTACTACACTAAATTAGCTTGTCCTTCTAATTTTCCGCAAGCACCTTGCCAACCAATATAAGCAGCAGAACTTGTCCAGGGTTGATAATGAAAAAATGCTTTAATTTGTCTTAGTAAGACAGTCCAACGAGGAATTTTTTGCCAAAGTCTAATACCGTGTACATCTAAAACCTGAACCCAAGAACGAGAAGAGGCTCGATTTAAACGTGCTAAATATTCTCTGGATAAACGTCCAGCAGGAATTAAATGAGTCAACTGTAGTTGAGGAAAATATCCTACGCCATAGCCAGCATCTAAAAAAGTTAAGACAATGTCGTTATCTTCTCCTGATATTAGTTGCTTGCCAGTGCGCCCTAAAGCTAGTCTGACACTATCACTAGTCACTCTCTGTGCATATATTTCTGCTGCTGCTTTACGAATAATTAATCCTGCACCGATGGGAGCAAATGCAGGATAAGTTTTAGCTGTTTCTTTGTCCCAATAAGCAACTTTAACCTCGGCTCCTAAATCTCGCAATCCCAAAGGAACTCCAACATTTATAAACCAAGACTCTGGTTGTATTTCAAATTCTGGTAATGACTTACCCCCAATTGCTCCTAAGTCGAGATGTTGTTCTAAAATTTCTACAGTATTTTTTAAATAATTTTTGTCTAATATATTATCGTCATCCACAAAAACTAAAATGTCTGCGGTTGCTTCTTTAAAAGCTCGCAGTCTAGCATTAGTCAAGCCTAGTTTCTCTTCTCTTACATGACGACTTAAAGAATGCCAACTTAAATCTATTTCTGATGCTAATATTTTGTCGCTAGCATTATCTATTAGGATTAATTCCCATTGAGACCGGGGTAAAGTTTGGGATTTTAAAGAAGTTAATACTCTGTCAAGATATTCAGAGCGCGGATTATGAGTACAAATAATAAGACTAAGCAAAAGTTTCATTTTTAGTATTAGTAAGGACGAATTTTTTCTACTTTGGACATTTTTTATTGTCAACAGGAAGTTTCTCACTTAACCAGGTGACATCAGTTTTTTTTACTAGAGCAGGAATTCCTACAGCTAGACAATTTTCGGGAATATTATTAGTAACAATTGAACCAGTTCCAATAATACAACCTGCACCGATAGTTAAACTTTTCAAAAATTTAACCCCTGTTGCTAACCACACTGAATTTCCTATATAAATATCCTGAGCATAATTAATTCTTCTTCCGCTTTTTAAGTCAATTATGGAGTGAGAATCACCACATCGAATATCGATATCATGAGCCAACATACAGTTCTCTCGGATTGTTATAGATAAATTTGATTCTGCTATTCCAATATTGGCTTTAACAATAGTTGTATTTTTCCCAATAAAAATTTTGCTGTAATTGCTTTTTATCCAAATACAACCACCATTGATAACCACATTTTTTTCAATCACAATCAAATTGTGATTGAAAAAAATGTTAAATTGAGTATTATTTATTTTTGCACCAGAACTAATTTGTATTTTATTATCGTCACCTTCAATAGTTATAATAATTTTTTTAATAAACGAAAAATTGCCGAGCAAATCTAAATCAATTAGATTATTTTTTCCTGAAAAATTATATTTGCTATCTTGGAAAAAATAGTATAAATCAGCTATTATTTTATTGACCTTTGGAATCAATTTAGTAATTTTCCAGATAACTTTAAACATAATTTTTAGTAGTTTAATCAAGTTGTTTTTATTAAATTTATGTATAGGTAAATTTAATTAATCAAAAGTGTTTCATCAGATTTTTTTAATATTTTTTTTCTATTCCAAATTACATTAGTTTTTATGGCTTGAGCGGGAATACCTGCAACTATAGAATTATTAGGAACATTTTTAGTGACAATTGAACCAGCAGCAATAATGCTATCATTACCTATGTTTACACCTTTTAAAATTTGAGCGCGAGTAGCAACCCAGACGCGATCGCCTATGTGAATATTTTCTGCATAATTTATTCTGTCATTTGTATTTAGATCGATAATTGAATGAGAATCTGCACATCTAATGAAAATTCCATAGGCAAACATGCAGTCTTGACCGATAACAATTTTTGAATTAGGTTCGGAAATATGAAGATGAAGATCTGCTTCAAAGGTTGTTCTTGCTCCAATTTTAAGCTCACAATTAAAATCTTCTATCCATAGATATCCATTTTTAATCAGAGAATTATATTCTATTACTATTCGATT
>JBGTNM010000209.1:0-2601 GCA_041743025.1 Microcystaceae cyanobacterium | reverse complement strand
CTCGTTAAAGTCTCTAATCAAAGCGTAATCATTCTCACCGGCGCTCACGGGATTGCCATCACTGTAGTAGAGGCGAGTCTCATCTCCCAATAGGAAAAGATCTCGACCCAAACCGCCCGTTAAAGTATCTTGTTCATAAGTGCCAAATCCCGATTCTTTGTCAATCCCAATTAGGGTATCATTTCCTTCCCCTCCATTAAGACTGTCGTTACCGGCTCCTCCGTTGAGAGCATCATTACCAAGATTTCCCAAAATTGTGTCATCTCCTAAACCCCCAGCAAGAGTATCTTTTCCTCCTCCTCCATCAAGACTGTCGTCACCATCTCCCCCATCAATAGCATCCTGACCAAGATCTCCCAAAATTGTGTCATTTCCTAAACCCCCAGCAAGAGTATCTTTTCCTAATCCTCTCTAATAATGATGCTACCCAATCATATTGCTTCTTTCTTTAAGACGCATCCGAAGTTTAGGAAGTTAATTTATCTTTTAATTAACGAATAGAAGTTATTTAAATCATCAGCGTAAGCAACTTGATAGTTACCGTATTGCGTTCCTTTAAAGTTAGCTAAATGCGATCGCTTGAAAAAAACAATTGTTTCTGGCCAAAAACTTGACTTTTAAGACAATCGCTGTTCTTAAACAGTCGTGATGTCCTTTTCTTTAGCCGCTAACAACTCGTCAATTTTGGTGATAAATTGATCGGTGACTTTTTGAATGTCGCCTTGCAAGTCGCGGGCTTCATCTTCGGAGAGTTCAGCATTTTTTTCTTGTTTGCGGACGCTATCAACGGCATCGCGTCGGATGTTGCGAATGGCAACTTTGCCTTCTTCCGCCAATTTTCCAGCGAGTTTGACAAGTTCTTTGCGTCGTTGGGCTGTTAGCGGCGGAATATTAAGGCGGATAACTTGACCATCATTATTGGGAGTCAATCCGAGATCGGAGATAGTAATTGCCTTCTCAATCACGGCCATACTGCCTCTATCATAGGGCTGAATGGCAATGGTTGTCGCATCGGGGGTGCTGATATTCGCCAGGGATTTTAAGGGGGTTTCTGAGCCGTAATAGTCTACCATTATGCGATCGAGAAGGGCGGCGTTAGCGCGTCCCGTGCGAATGGTATTGAAAGAGCGTTGCGTCGCTTCTATCGACTTTTGCATATGATCTTGAACTTCAGCTAACTTCACAAAAACCTCCCACAAGCGTGCCAACGGGTTCGCCTTTGATAGCTCGCAGGACATTGCCTCGAACTGAAAGATCGAACACGACAATAGGTATATTATTTTCTTTGCAAAGAGCGATCGCCGTCCCGTCCATTACCCGCAAATCGTGGGTGAGAACGTGTCCGTAAGTCAGAGAGCGATAGCGGCGAGCGTTCGGATTGAGATGGGGATCGGCATCATAAATGCCATCGACTTTCGTGGCTTTAAAGACCACCTCGGCATCAATTTCAGCCGCTCTTAGAGCCGCCGTCGTATCAGTGGTAAAGAAGGGATTGCCCGAACCCGCCCCAAAAATCACCACCCGCCCTTTTTCGAGGTGGCGGATAGCACGGCGGCGAATGTAGGGTTCAGCGACTTCCTGCATGGCGATCGCTGTCAGTACCCTAGTTGGAATGTCCGAACGTTCTAGGGCATCTTGTAAGGTCATGGCGTTCATGACGGTGGCAATCATGCCGACATAATCAGCCGTTGCGCGATCCATCCCACCGGCGGCAGCTTTAACCCCTCGAAAAATGTTGCCGCCACCGACGACGATTGCCAGTTGAATGCCGTTTTTGACCACGTCAGAAATTTCTTGGGCGATATCGGCGACGACTTTGGGGTCGATGCCATAACCTAAGTCACCCATTAAGGCTTCACCACTCAGCTTGAGTAAAACTCTCTGGTACGTCATCCCTTATCGTGCAACTGCATACTTGATGTTAAATTTGTCTCACCATACCATAGCAGGTTTAGCGACTATTCAGGGAGAGTGTTTTGCTATCATTTGACAAATTCAACAGTAGAGCGTGTTACGCGGCTACAATCTTGGAAAAATGAACGAGATTTAATAATCTGCCGTAACGCACCATTATTAAGTTGTGTTACGCGGCGATTGCCTTTTAACCTTAACTTGCTTCATTAAGCTTTCTTTACTAGGAAACTCTAAGTTATTTTGTTGCCAAATAGGGGATAATTTTTCTTTCTCAATTTCATACCAACTGTCAATCATTTCTGGAGATTTAGATTGTAGATAACGAAGACAGCGAATGAGTTCTTGCTCGATTATATCAGCATCTTCTGTAACTTTCGCTAAAGAGCGTCTTAAAAAAGGATTATCATCAGAAAAATCTTTGTTCTTAAGAAGCCGAATATAAAAGTCTTTTTCATCGGCTACTGCATAGCGTACAATATCTCTTTCCGAAAACGCAAACAATCTATCTTGGAAATAATTAAAATGGCTCTTCTAGGTTGAGTATGCTATATTCATACAAAATCACCCCTAAAAGCCTTGCACAGCAAGGCTTTTAAAAATATAAAAAAGCAATTTTAAAACAAAAGGCTTTTTATTGTGTTGAATTCCCTATTGCTTAAGGGATTAAGCTTATTTAAGCTACTCATT
>JBGTNM010000208.1:0-6454 GCA_041743025.1 Microcystaceae cyanobacterium | reverse complement strand
CATTCTTGATCGCGATCTTAATAATACCTGTGGTATCAGTGATAAACTAAAACGTTCAGAAATAACCAGAACGATTAAAATTCTCCTGCTCAGCCAGCAATTGTCTTCAACAGATTGGCGTGAAATTTCTCAGCATGGAATTGATGATTATTTACTCAAACCGATTCAAGCCAACCTTTTATTACAAAGAATTCAAACTCTCGCGATCGGCAAATAATAAAGCTGAAATGATGCAATCTAGTAATCTCAAATTAGGGGTAATGTCAGAGTATAATTATGAATAGAAAACTTCTGCCATCGAGTTTAATCGTTTCTTGCCAAGCACCTGCTGACTCCCCCTTACACGATCCTAAAATAATTGCTGCAATGGCTAAAGCCTCTATTAATCAAGGTGCAAAAGGAGTTAGAATTGATACTCCCTCCCATGTTAAAGAAGTTCGTCAACAATTGCCTGACGTACCAATCATTGGCTTATGGAAACGGCAATATTCGGGTTATGAAGTCTATATTACTCCCTGTTTTGCTGATGCCGAGGCAATCGCTCAAGCGGGAGCCGATATGATTGCGATTGATGCGACTTTAAGAGAGCGTCCTAGGGGAGAAACTGTAAGACAAATTGTTGAAAAAATTCAGCAAAAGTTAGGTAAACTGGTCATGGCAGATGTCGATACTATCGAAAGCGCGATCGCGGCTGCCGAAGCAGGTGCTGACTATGTTGGCACTACCTTGTACGGTTACACCCCAGCAACGCAGCAGCTACTACCGCCAGGTTACTCCCTGCTCAAAGCAATGGTAGAACAGTTAAAAGTTCCTGTCATCTGTGAAGGAGGAATTGGCACTCCTCAAGAAGCTAAAAAAGCACTCGATTTTGGGGCATTTGCTGTTGTCGTCGGAACAGCTATTACTGGCATAGACTTAAAAGTAAAAGCTTTTCAATCTGTGTTTGAAGTTTAATTTTATCATAGTCCTCATTCAATCATAGTCCTCATTTAATCATTTCAATCATAGTTAAAAATGTACTCTGACTATCCCAAATTACCTCCTTCTTCTAGACAGTTTCCTAAAGTTCCCCTTGAACGGCGAGCCTATGCTTTTTTATTAGATTTTGTCTCGATTTGGCTGTTGAGTTCGTTTTTTCCAGGCTTAGCTCAAGGATTAGTTTTTATCGTGAGTTGGTTGGGACTGCGCGTCATTTTGGTAGAGAGAAATAAGGGACAAAGTTTTGGCAGTTGGGCATTCGATCTCAAAGTAATTGATGCCAAATTTAATAAAATTCCTGGTATTGCCGAGTTAGCAAAACGTGAAGGAATTTTAGGCGGGGCTGCTTTACTCGCTATGATTGGATTGAATATTAACTTTCGTAATGCTCTATCGATGCTATTATTAACGGCTCCTTTACTAATAGATTGTGGTATCGCTTTAGGAGACGAAGAACTCAATCAAGCATTTCACGATCGCATCGCTCAAACGCTGATCATCCAAGCACGGCGAGGATTTTCTCTGGATTTACGTCTAAAAAAAGGGTGGTTTGCCTTAAAGCGCAATTGGCAAACCCGACAGCGCGATCGCGATTATCGGGATTAGTGTATTTTTATCTGTCTTTACGCAGCTTTTTTAATTCTGTACTTAGAACCATAATCGTCAAAACAAGCGTTATTATCAAAAGCAAAATCCACACCGTGAAAATCACAATAAAAAGTTTGGGACGGCGCGAAAAATCATACTGAAATGGAAAAAAGAATAATCGATTATTTCGCTCTAAAAGATTTTTTAAATCGGAAGTTTTTGTAACCTGTAAAGGGGCTAAAGGAATGTTATTATTGACTATTACACGTCGAAAATCAGTCTCAGTAAACTGCAAATTAGCAATGCATTTTTTGAAAAAGAATGGATCGATCAAACAAACTAAATTATGGATACGCATTCCCAAACGAAATGGACGAGATTGATCTGTAGCTATTATTTTTGATTGATCTACTTCTAAGCGATAAGACATTAATATTGAAGAAAATTGAACAAGCATGGCAATTGCCAATATCATAGACAATAACCAAGCCATCATTTTACAAGATGAGCGCAATTGAGTGAGAAAAATAGCTAATAAAGGCAATAATATTACTTGTGAAGAAAGACTCCTCCTAAAGCCAATCCACTCAGACAAGCAAAAAAAATCTTCTGCTTTTTAATGCAAGCCAAAGCCATAGCGTACCCTAACGTGACTAGTAAAAATATTTGATTATTTAACTGATGAATTTGAGTATAATGCAAAAAAGTTGTTCCTAACAGTAATACTAGACTGGCTAGACCAGCAATATTGTCTGAAAAATCCAATAGTTTTAACAACCAAAAAGCAGCTATAATAGCTGCCAGATTTAAAGGAACAAATATGAGAAAACTAACGAAAATTTGTCGAATTTGAAAAGGTGACAAAAGCAGTGTTGATGAGATTGCAGGGAACCGTTGATTCACTTGAGTTCCTAGCCAGTCCGCAGGTAACATTAAAAGAGATTGTCCTGGATCGTGAACATAACGTAAACCACCTACTCCTTGAAGCTCAGTACCAATCTCTACCCAACTTTTAGGGGGAGTAGAATCCACAACTTCTGGAGTCCCTGTCCACCAGGCATGAGCCATTTGTAGCCGCCTAAAGGCATCTGCGTTAATTTGACCATTATTAATAATAATAAGCCAAAGAAAAGTGATTAAAATAACAGTTTTTAGGGTTAATTTAAGCTGGTAAGGCAAATTAGGTGACATGAGTTTCACAAGCTCTTTATTGAACTAAAAAGTTACGACAGAATACTTTTTTCGACTGGTTGGTTAGTCTCATGGTTAGGAGAAGAACTCACTCTAGCTCGATATAAAAGTTTATCGCCGTGACGGTAGCCAACGTAACGCACGACAACCAAATCCCCAGGTTCAACGACTTCATTTCCTTCTAACAATTGATGGATCTGAGGATCGTAGGCTACGATATCACCAACGGCGGCGATCGCTTCTACTCCCCATTGTTTTAATAGATTGACAATCGGTTTGACCAAAGGTAACAATTTAATTGCAGGCAGTTGTGGTTTTTGTTGTGCCATTGCTACTGCAGACGGCCACTGTAACAACCAAGATTCTAACACTGCCAAACTTGCTCGCTGAAATTCTTCCTTGAGCGTTTCTCGCTGTTGAGAAAGTTGCTGTTGCAGGTGTTGGTATTCATTTTTGAGGGTTTCTAACGCTTGCAACATTTCAGGGTTAGCGGCTTTTTCTGGCGTTTCCAAAACATTCAATTCGTTAGCATTTGGGCAGAATAAGACAATTAGCTCATTCAAAGGAACTTGCAATGCGCTAGAGAGGTTTAATAAACACTCAATCCTCATTTTAGGCAGCAAACCCGCCATAAGACGATGTAATTGCCATTCAGACACGCCAGCCAGTTGACTCAATTGGCGTAAACTGGTGATGTCTGCCTGTTGCATCAAATCCAATAGTTGCTGACGGTTTGCCTGGTAGGGGGTTCGCTCCATCTGCCGTTAATCTCTGCTAGCGGTCTAACATTATTTTTACGAAGTCAGAGGAAGCCCTGCCTTTGCAAGGCAGGGTCTCTCTGACCTATCTATTTTAGGGTTAAAGGCGGGTAACAGGCATGGCAACGAGCGCATTAAGCTAAGTATACGCAATACGCCCCTACAGTTAAATGCTCCTCAGTGCCACAATCGGATCGAGCTTAGCTGCTCTTTGCGCCGGAAAAACGCCAAAAAACAAACCAATTCCCCCAGAAATAGATAAAGACAAGATAATTGCCTCAGAGGATACCCCTGCCGCCAAGGGAGTTAACACCGCCACCAAGGTAATAAGACCTACTCCGATCGCGATGCCGATAATACCACCACTCGCAGAAATAATAACTGCCTCAATGAGAAATTGACCCAAAATATCGCTTTTTTTGGCTCCTAATGCTTTCCGCAGGCCAATTTCTTGCGTTCGCTCGCTCACAGACACGAGCATGATGTTCATTACGCCAATCCCACCCACGACCAACGAGATACCCGCGATCGCGGCTAACATAGCCGTCAGTCCCGTCGTGATCGTTCCCACAATTTCGATCATTTGCTTAGAAGTTTCTACTCCAAAGTCATCTTCATCCGTCATGATATTGTGGCGCAGGCGCAGAAGATTTTCAATTTGGAATTTGGCGGCGCGGATACTACTCTCGTTGTGAGCTTCTACGTTAATCCAACTCAACTCTACGCCATAAGGAGAGGTTTCCCCAATAATTTGATTGGCCATTGTCGTCAAAGGAATAATAACCGTCTCGTCGTAATTCGTCCCCAAAAACGATCCCTTGGGTTCAAGTACCCCAACAATGGCAAAATTGACGTTTTTGACGCGCAGGGTTTCGCCAAGCGGATTTTGGGCGACAAACAGCCTTTGAGCAATTTCCGAACCAATAACGGCGACTCGTTTGTTGCGTTGGAGGTCAATTTCATTGAGAAAACGCCCATTTTGCAGGTCGAAACTCCGAATAATCTGATACTGAGACGTGGTTCCAATCAGTAGCGCATTGGTATTTACCCCACGATAGGAAATCAGTTGGCGGCGGTTGATTTCAGGCGCGACGGATTTAATGGTCGGTACTTGCGTAGCGATCGCTTGGGCATCTTCCCAGACCAAGGTGCGAGGCAGGTCAAAAGTAGCATTGCGAGCTTGTCTCGAACCCGGCACGATGAACATGACATTAGGCCCCAACGCTTCAAATTGCTCATTAGCGAGTTTTTGCGCTCCCTGTCCGATGCCGATCATCGCGACAACCGAGGCATTGCCAATAATAATGCCCAACATTGTCAGGCCAGTTCGCAGTTTGTTGGCCGCTAGCATGGCGGCTGCCATTTTGAAGCTTTCGAGCAAATTCATGTGTTCAATAGACTGCGCTAACATAATATACTTGCACTATATGCTAAAATCTGGAGCGCAAGCGACTTAACTAATCACTACCTCCATTCCCTATTAACTATTTCCTGTTCCCTTTCAAAGAATTATTGCTTATGTTCCAGTTGTACCAGCAGCACAGAGCAAGGAACGTGATGCACGACGTAATTACTGACGCTACCCATAAGCACTTCTGAGATGCCCGACAATCCCCGCCGTCCCATGACAATGAGATCAGCTTGCCAAGTTTCGGCGATTTCTCGAATCCAAAAGCTTGCTTCCCCGACTTTCAACTCCCATTGAGTAGCGATTCCTTGGGCAGAGGCTTTTTGGGCATACGCTGACAGCCATTCAATGACTAATTGCTTCTCTTTTTCTAGATGCTCTCGCTGTTCGGGGAGAATATTGCTCAACTCTTCGGCGGTAAAATTGCCGTAGGGAGTCACGAACACTTCTAGCGGGAGACAGTGCAGTAACATCAACGAGCTTCCTTCGTGTCTAGCCATCGCCAGTGCTTGAACAAAAACCTTTTCACTGTCAGAGATGTCAGCTAAAGGCACTAAGATTTTTTGATAAGTCATCTCCGAAGTCCTCCTAGAGCGATCGCTTTAGGTCTATTTTAGAAGCCTCAGTTGTTTATTTTTAACCCAGACTCCGCACTTCACTTTGAAATATAAAAAATACAGGGGTTTAAAAAAGCAAAAAATAGGAATAATCAAAAAAACTTATCAACCAATCAGGTGTTTAGGAGAAATTATCAAAATTATAATATTTTTCGTTATCAAAGAGTTAAGATATTTTACTAAAAATTGAGGAGTATTCTCTCTCCTCCTTGGATATTATTCAACTATTATTAATTAAAATTTTGGCTAATATTTGATTACGATTATAGATAATATTTTTGACAAGATGCGGGCAGAAAACTTAAAATAAAATTTCTTTCTTCCGTTAGATTAACAATTTGTTTTCCCCCGTTTAATGTCACGAAATGAATCCCTTGGAAAACTTGAAATATCCATCTCAATGTAGGACGTTCTGTTAATTTACCCACTTGATTTTTTACGCCCACTTTGGCTCTTTTTAAACTATTCCGTAGTTCTCTTTGTCCCAAATTGTTTCTGAAGCAGACCGACAATTTTATAAATCGTTTCATTTTTCTTAGAGCAAGTTTCAATCAGTTCAACTTCTGTTATTTCAAACAATTGGATAAGAGTGAGATTTTCTTGACTATATAAAGCACTATCACAGACCATGATACTGTCAAACTGTATTTGTTTTTTTCTTTTCTTCACTTTTATATTCTCCATCCAGATGAAATGATGTTGCATCTAGATGGGAATATTTAATCTCTATTTTGAAGGTCTTGAGACAAATCCTAATCCATTAATGACAATGGCAATGGCTTTGACCACCGTTCCTGCTGATATTTTTTCTCTTTTATCTATCCCTAATTTATTGTTGATTATTTCTCCTATTCCTATTTCATCAAATAGTCCTGCTACTATCCCTAAATGGTCTAGATTTTTGACTTCTATTT
>JBGTNM010000207.1:0-4293 GCA_041743025.1 Microcystaceae cyanobacterium | reverse complement strand
GATGAAGAGATTGAGAGTTTAGCTGGTTGTCTAATTAGACTCAACGGGAAAATCTTTGATGAGGAAGAGTTGAGCGATATGCGATTGGCTGAGGATTTAAAGCAACGGCATCTTCGTCGAGAACGAAAGCGTAAGTCATCGCAAGATAATCAAGGTGAATTATCTTGACCCAAAAAAAGTATCTAGTGCTGCCAAAAACTTAAATGACACGACTTGGAAGGTTTCTCTGAAATCGCTGCATAATAAGGATTGTATAGAGCAAACATAAATACTATTCTAACGAAACTACGTTGTTTTAGTAGTGCATAAAAATGCTAACCTTCCAAGTCGTGTAAATGACCAGAGTCAAAGGCTTTTCCTAAAGCGATTGTCTTAAATGTCAAATTTGATTGGTCTTTTAGTGCGATCGCTAATAAGCAAATTAAGCAAGAAGAATCTCCCGTCACAGTCATAACTTACTGCGAGCAGGAAAAAACTAAAGCGAGCGTGATAATCAAACTAAACGATTTGAGGTTGCCAGGTTTGATTATTTCTCATCATGGCATTCAAAAAGATCAAAAGCTTGTGCATACAAGCGGTTATAGCCACTTTTTTGAGCTTACCTTTTTGAACCAAACGCTCGTAAAAAGTTTTGATTGGAGGGTTAAAACGAATTGCAACTAAAGCTGCCATATAAAGCACGCAACGAATCTTTGCCCGTCCACCCCAAATCCTGCGTTTTCCTCGAAACTTGCCACTGTCTTTGTTTAGAGGTGCAACACCGACTAAATAGGAAATTGATTTATGAGAAATTGTACCCAATTCGGGCAAGGACGAAATCAGAGTTACGGCTACGACTTCGCCAATTCCAGGTACGCTGGTTAACAAATCCATTTTTTGTTTCCAGTTTTCATTGACGGCGATGGCAGACTTGATTTGCGATTCAATCTCCTGGAGTTGTTGTTTCAACCATTCAATATGTTCATCGATACTCGCTTTGACAGAATTAGTTTTACCTCGGCGACGATTCTTTTCTGCTGTAATCATGTCACCGAGCTGGCGACGACGAGCGACTAAATCTTCTAAATTACGAGAGGATTCATCACTTATCTGTCTTACTTCGGGACGAATGGCATCTGCGAAGTGGGCTAATACCTTGGCATCAATGGCATCGGTTTTCGCTAACTGTCCTGTTGCCTTGGCAAAATCTCTAGCTTGTCGGGGGTTGATTACGGCTACAGCTAATCCTGCTCCCGTTAACTTTTCGGCTGCATCTATTTCCATCCCTCCTGTCGCTTCGAGTACAATTAGTTCTGGTTGAATTTCAGTTAGGGTTTGAATTAGTTTGGCAATCCCTACTCGGTCGTTCGTTACTTGAAACAACTTTGATGATGGACGGACATAAACATCAAGATATTTCTGACAAACATCTATTCCCACCCACTGTTTTTCGCTCATGAGTCTTCTCTTTAATAATATTTTTATCGTTTTGACTCTCGCTCATCTGACTCTTCCTTGCAAAGATACGGGTTTAGTTTTACCCAGGCGATTGTTTGAGTTTAATTGAGGAGAGAGAACAAGTAGCGACCCTGCTTTAGGACGGTTTGATAACAACCGAGGATTAGACGGTCTACTACTTCCTCTAAACTATCAGGATTTGAGATCCTAATTTCAAGATACAAGGATTAGCTTCGCGTCAGTCGCATGTAGGAAAAAATACGAGATTAAGACATTACCTAGCTCGGTTACACAGAGCCACCTGATTCCACTCGCCTCAAAATCAACGGAAATGTTGAAATATTCAGTTTGGCTTTTGATGCATTTCTAGAGGTTCAAACAAGTCCCTCTTCCTACTCGATTTACAATCTATTCATTAACGCCAATCAATCTCCTTTGCCCCAAGCGATCTCCAACCAGAGATCTTCCATTGAGTTGTCAGTGAAATAGAGAGTGAATTTTTCAGTTTCGGTAGAAACTGGCTTGGTTGAGGCTGGTAGGTTTGCCAATTTGCTTGTCCAAAGATTACCTAAAGATGCATCTTCGCCTAAAGCATCATTGACTTCAGCGGCATCTGCCTTATAGCGGATCTCTACAGCTTTAGTAGTATCAGCAAATAGATCGGCTCGTTTGATTACTTCTAAGTTGCCTTTGCTCCAGAAGGGGTAGTGCTCTTCCCGTAAAGTGAGAGTTAATTCAGCATTGGGTGTACCCTCAATCTTGGCGTTCTTGAACTTCGCCCATTCCGTTGGAAATTCGTGCCGAATAGAAAAGAGCCTGACTGAACCATAAGCCTGGGCTTCGGTTATCGCTACCTTGAGGTTTTCCACCGCACCTTTTTTCAATAAGCCCCCGCCTTCACGGGCAGTGTAACGGATATGCAAAATCACATCGCTGATTGTATCGTAGTCAAATTGGCGAACATCCGCTGGCAATTCCAAATTCCACTCGCTGATCGCCCCTGAATTTTCAAACGGTAAATAGCGCTCGTCACGCAAGTTCGTTTCAAACATGCCACTGTCATTTTGAGCGGTGCTTGTCACTATGGCTTGCAGGCTGCCATAGTGATCGCTAAAGCGACTATCTTCCGTCCCCAATCTTGCATAGCCGTCACCGACACCTACCTCTTTACGAATCGAACTTTTAGTTAGCGTTAAGGTGCAATTTACTGACGTATAAGGCCCTACTACACACGGAATGCTGAGCGCAACCGTCTTAATCCGTCGAAAATAATGCCCTGGTCCGTCCATGTCGAATAGTTCTTCGGGCAGCGTGACCGTGCAAAATCCAGTTTTACGCAGTTGCAGCAAAGCCGTTGGATTAACCTGTAACAGGCTGACGTGTTTGGTCAACTCATACTCACGCTGGTTCAACTCAAGATAGGCCATCTCCATGCGCTTGAGGTCAAAGTAGAGCTTCTCGCCCGCCAACAGCCCTTCCTTGCCTGCCATATAGCCAAACTGCAAGAAGGTCAGCTCGGGTTTGCCTAGTTCATGTTGCAAAGCGCGTTCGGCCTTTTTTGCCACATCATAGGCAAATTGGAATACCTGCCCATACATGCCGCGCACTTCACGTTTTTGCCATGCATAAAAGGCTTGATTGGTCTTTTTGCCGTTCTTCTCGTTGGTTAAAAAATCTTCGATCTCCTGCGCGTGCTTCATCTGCTGCTGGTGATTGTGCCACTCGCGTTCGGCGATGAATTCGCGGATTTGGGCTGCGCGGAGTTGTTTAAACATCTGGTTGATTTCACCGGCAATCGTGCCGCTTTGGAATGCCCAATCCTGTTCTCGGCGGTCGTAGGAGCCGATCTTTGCAGCGCGACCAGCTTCGTAGCTTAAACGATCTGCATAGGCAAGAGCAACATCTGCAGCAAACTTTGATAGAGCTGAAATCTTGGTGCCACCCTGTGTTAAATCACCACCAAGACCCCAGAAGTGGAGTTTGATGCCGAAATCAGGGATCAAACTTGTGCCTTGTGCTGCAAGATTAAGTGCTTTGATAACGTCTTGGATGTCGCGCGCCAAACCTGATTTTTCCAGTTCTTCGGCTTCGTAACTACTTACAATCTTGCCGCCCGATTCACCTAAGTCTTGAGCAATGTTTATGTTAACCGGTCGGCGCTTCACATCTGGTTCACTCGCCATAAACTTGAACTTCGTCAGACCTTCTACCACCAGCGCATCTATTTCCGGGATCGCAATCTCGCTCTCCTGCTTGCCCAACATGCGCTCGTAGTAGATGTAACGCTGAGCTGCGTTGATGAGCGAGGTCTCCAGCCCTTCGCGGTTTTTAATTGTTTCCTGCCATTGCGCATACTTTACCGTCTCAGCCAAGCCCAGAATTACCTTCTCGTGCTTCGCTCGGAGAATCGCCATTGCTTCATTGTCTTCTTTCTCCATCGCCGAGAGCAGATTATTACCCAGCGATTTGACTTCTTGGCAAATCTCACTGGCCTTTTGCACCAGCAATTGAAATCGCACCAGTGGGAGTGGTTGATTGACGCCCGCGACAACTGCTCCAATATCTAACCCTGCTGCTGCTGCCCTCGCTAACAATGCCGGGTCAATAGGTGGTTCAAATAACGGTAATTGTCGAAAAATACCTTGCAAGTTCAGACTATTGCTTATTTTAAACAGGCGATCGGCCACTGTGTCCCAATAGCTCATCAGCTTGTCATTGCGGGGTACGCAGAAATACAGGGATGTACCGATGCTGCGCAGGGTGGCAAATTGATCGTTTGGCCCCCCGGTCATGGGGAAAGGTGCTAGATCGAACGCAATTTCACTCTCCAGCTTTTCCAGGGTGTTGCCAAATTCG
>JBGTNM010000206.1:0-1609 GCA_041743025.1 Microcystaceae cyanobacterium | reverse complement strand
CCTCTGTTCTTAATAACTCTTTGCTTTGATTCCAACGAGCGTAATTTACTTTTAACATCAAATCGATCTTGTTTTTCTTCTCTTAATCAGCCTATTTGATTTTTGAATAAAACTCCAGTTTTCAAACTGGACGGGGTTTAACAGTGAGCAACTAACAATGATCTATCGTTATTTTCGATTGATAAGAGATTTGATTGGCAAAGAGAATAATAACAATACAGAGATAATTTCTAAGCGTCCCATCCACATTAAAAAAATTAGCGTTAGCTTACCCAACCAGAGTAAATCGGGATGGCTGATGCCAGTAGATAGACCTACACCCCTTGTTGCCGAAGCAACTTCAAAAATTACGTCAATTAAATTGTAGGTGGGTAACTTTAAATATTGCAGCACAAAAACACCGATAATTGATATACTCAACCACAAAATAGCCAAAACCGCAGCTGCGTCTACACGGAGATTGGCTTCTTGCTCTTTTAAAAGCTTTCCATCGAGCTTATAACGCATCATTTCGTGGGGTAATAAGGCAATACGTCGAAAACGCCAAACAATAGCTTTAAACAAAATTACCAAACGACTTAGTTTGACGAAATAGTAATTGACCGATCGCAATTGATACAAACGCACAGGTAAGTAAATGAACAAGAGCATAGGTTTCATTGGCTAGCAAACACACAGGTATAGAAATTAATGCCATAATTCCAGGTACGTGCAAGAACAAACCAATATCTCGTAAAATGGTTCTCATGCTAAATCTAGATATATAATTGATTAGGGCGATCCCCTTATTCTTTTGAATCTACTAAGCTGTATAATTTTTGGGCTATCAACCTTTCAGGATCGCTAAGAACTTGAAAACCCAAATTTTCAAACACAGCGCAATGCTTTTTTTCTTGCAATAAAGTAACTGATGTTACGCACTCTTACTCTTGAGTATTTGATAAAAGGTTTACAGCAATCAACTAGATAAATTAAACTTTTAATTTAATGTATATTTTATTACCAACTCATTCATATACCTAAAGATATAGTTTTAGATAACTTGATAGCTTTTTGCTTAAAGTTTGCTAATAAAAAGTACAAATCATCTATAAAGCGATCGCTTTATAACTGTAGTTAGCAATTTATTTTAAATATATACCAATAAAATTTGCAATAATTCGCTATAAATTTTTTAATTATAGTGTTTTAAATTATCAAACTAAAGGTATTTTGTAAATAGCAAATACAATCATTCCTGACGACAAATTGTTCGATACTATATCAATTTAAGAACTAGCTTTTACGGATTGGGATGAAAGTAATTATAAATTTCCTGTGCCAAATTTTGACCGATCCCTGAAACCTCAGTTAGCTTGTCTACTGATGCCCTACGAATATAGTCAATTGAGTGAAAATGAGCTAATAACTGCTTTTGACGATTAAACCCTAAGCCTGGAATTTCTTCTAAGCGCGATCGCCTACTGCTTTTTAAACGTTGTTGACGATGGAAGCTGACCGCGAAACGATGGGACTCATCCCGCACCCTTCTGAGTAACTGTACTCCAGATTGTTCTGCATCCGTATCTAATGGTTTTGTTTGTCCTGGCAAAAAGATTTCTTCTCTTTT
>JBGTNM010000205.1:0-5848 GCA_041743025.1 Microcystaceae cyanobacterium | reverse complement strand
ATTCCTTTGGGAATAATCCACCGCTTGTTTTTTCGAGAGGTAATTAATAGAATTTCAATTTTTCCTTGATGAATTCGGTAAGGAATAACAGCCGATTGTTCAATATAAATATTCATCTGACCGCTTACAAAACAGTAGGAGCTTGCAATTTAACTCAATGGAATATCTAAGGGAGGGTTGAACGATTGTGTATGTCATTTTTCTTACCTCCATACCTCAATTCTCGCAGATGTTTGTTGCCTAACGACAGGTGTTAACGTTAATTTAACAATTTTCTCTAATTATCAACCTGACAAAGAGTCAACAGAGCCTTAAAACATTGTTTCCTGTTTCCTGTTTCCTGTTCCCTCTCTCAACTAGGTAATTTATTTTGTGCAAGCACTTCACTTAGTGAGATGATTGAGCATTTATTTGACTAATAACGGGTTTTAGCTGCTTAGCTAAGGCTTTCGCTCTCATTATCCGTGCTTCGGGTTTTAAGTGGTAGTGGGTATCTGCGAACAGGCGTGAATCAGTTTGCAGGTTCAAGGTTTGGGGATCGTAGACGGTTGGCGCAATTTTTTCCATCGCTTTAGCTGTCTTAGTCACATTGGCAATGGTTTGAGAATCGCTACTGGCATACAGCCAAGGTAGAGAAAGGATTAACGTGGCTCCTTTGGCTTCTATATCGTCCCGAAATTGGCTAATACGGGCGATCGCGTGTTGAGTAATGGGTTGCTTGACTTTCCACTTCCACCATTTGCCGGTGCGAGATTTGGTAGCAGTCGGATCGCCGCGATCACTTACGGGATCTGAGTAGTAGCCTGCTAGTTTTCCTTTTTCAACTAAATCAACCGCCGATTTCGTTAGCGCACGCAGAGTGGGAATACCCATCATCCAAAAATCTTGAGCAAATTGTTTCGGCGGAATATTGCCTGCTGCTGGTTTGCCAACAGCGACACTAAAAGCAGTCGAACGCTCTAAAATACCATCATCATCAATAATAATTAAGTCTTCGGGGATAAGTAACACAATATCGCCAGGACGGATAGCTTCGTCTATACTAGCTAAAATGACATTGAGTCCAACAGGGCCATCTAATCCGAGATTTATGACTGGAATGCCTAATTCTTGTTCTAAACGCTCAGAATCGACAGAATAGTGCGCTCCCGAACCGCCGACAATGAGCAGTCGTTGAGGGCTATCGACTTGCGCCGCGATCGCCATTTTTTGTTGGTACATCCCCCGCAGCCAACTCAATTCGCCGCCGACATAAGCATTATAGACAAAGCCGACTGACCAAGCAGCAGTGGCAGCCAGTAGCCAAGGAGCAAGTTTTAAAGGTTTCCACATGAGCCAAAACGATGCTATGGCGAGTCTCAATCATTCGTACCAATGTAGCACAGACATCGGAGTCTGTCACAGGCTAGAAACCTATGTTACTTAATTGGCTCAATCATTTAGACTTACTATATATCATTAATCCAAAATCGAATGACTTTTTTAAAAGACCGAATTTTTTGGGGTTTAATAGGAGCAGGAATTTTATTTTCTCTATACTTAGTCTGGCAAATTCCTCAAGGAGCTTATTTTAGTGGTGATGGTGGACTCAAAGCCTTGTTGACTCAACAGTTAAGTCGTGGAGAGTTGCGTTTTGATTTAGTTCCCCCTGAATCCGACTGGATTCGCCGTCTTTGGCAAGCAGGTTTGTATCCCTATCAGGAACCTTTTGTTTATTATTTAAACGAGCGATATTATATTACTTTTCCCTATACGCTCTCTTTGGTTACTGCACCTTTTTATGCTCTTTTGGGTTATCGAGGATTGTATGTCATTCCCTTAGTAGCCACTTGGATCATTTGGTTTACCTTTAGTTTTGCCTGTCAGTTGCTTGAATTTCAACCTTGGCAACGAAATTATGCACTAGTAACGCTTATTTTTGCCTCACCTTTGACGCTTTATAGTGCTATATATTGGGAACACACTTTGGCGATCGCGCTGGCATTTGCAGGGATTACGTTATTAATGATTGGTAGGATGGGCAATGGAGGGGAGGACACGGGGCGGGAACCTGCGTCCCGCCTTCAAGTGTCCGTTGCTGTCTGCGAAGGAAACCTTCGCAGTTCAAAAGCCCCGTCCCACCTTACTGTATTCAGTGGCGTTTTGTTGGGGCTATCTGTATGGTTTAGACCGGAGTTTTTATGTGCGATCGCTTTGATTATTTTAGGACTTTATCTGCCTACTTTATTAACCCTAATTCCTTCTGCTTCGTTTCAGTCTTGGACAACTGGATTCTTCGGGCAAAATACTAAAAATAAAGGGATTTTCGTGATTAGTGCGATTGTGACTGTGTTCCTTTTCTTTTTAGCTAATAAACTGATTTATGGTCATTTCTTGGGCATTCACGGCATTCAAGTTGTAGAACAATCTAGTTTAGAGGACAAAATAAAAGAGTTTTGGCAAAGTTTTCAGGGATTAAGTGTTACGTTCCTAGCTTTCTTTCCTGTAACATATTTTGCTATTGTGTATGGTTTATTAAAGCTCGTTTATAAAGATAGAATTGCAGGAAATAGTAAACAAATTCTCGCAGTCTATCTAGCCTGTCTCTTATTTGTAATGGGCGTTTCTTTACTAGTTCCACCCGGAACAGCAGGCTTAATTCCCGGTGGTAAACAATGGGGAACGCGTTTTTTATTGCTGCTTATTCCTATTATTACTTTAGTAACATTTAAAGAATTAAACCTCATTTCTTCTAGCTATAATAAATATTTTAAATATTTTTCGTTATTTGTGATTTCTATTTTTTTTCTTATAAGCTTACACAAAAACTTATATCTTGGAACGCAGTTTTTAGAAAAAAACTATCGTCAGTTACAGCCGATACTTAATTTAGTAAATAATACTTCTCTTAACGTTATTGCAATTTCAAATCAGTTTGTCGGTCAAGTTTTGGAACCAGCAACAGACGGCAATAAAATTTTCTTTTTAGTTGAAAATAATCAACAATTAAGACAATTATCGGCATCGCTATTAGAGCAAAATCAAAGCAAGTTTATATATATATGCTATCCTTTTCGCCCTTGTAAGCTGCCAGAAAAAACAGCACAGGAGTTAGTTTTTGAAAGAGGAAATCAACAATATTTTATCAAGTTTACTTCACTAGGAAATTTAGGTAAATATCCAGTTTATGAAGGAGTAATCACATTAGTCATTACCTAATTAACACTCGACTAAATAAATTTCTTCAGCCACTCGTTTCAAGCGCCGCAATTGGGATTGCATATCATTTCTCGTCCAGTTAGCAGCAAATTGATTGAACCCCCAACTGACAATAGGGTTTGAAATTCCAAACTCAAAGCGATTTATTAAAAAAGTTCCCTCGCTATTAGGTTGGCACTCCCAGCGATCGCGTCCTTGAAAAAACCCTTCAAATTCCCAAACAATTAACCCTGGTTCCCGTTTAATAACTTGACTGTATAGAGTGGGTTGAATAAACGGCATTTTAATAATAAAACGGCTTTTGCTACCCACTTCAGTTGTCCATTTACCGATGGGTTCACATCTTAAAGCGGGATTCAACCAACGATGCATTAGATCTAAATCGATAATACAGCGTTCGACAATTGTGGCACTAGCATAAATCTGAATCGACTGTTCAAAGACTTGACGCGATGACATAAGACTAAAATAAAAGTAGTTATCTTGCCCCATGTCTATTATGACGTTCGACGGGGTAGTTCTGCTGCACTTGAACAAAATAACGTTATTGTGTTCAAGTAAAGTTAAACCAAAATTTCTTTTTTTCTTAGCTTATCTTTTAGATAAAGCGTTTCGCAAAGTATTGGGACGGTATAGAGGCGTTAGTATTAGCATCTCTTTTTTCCTGTCGATAAATTTGAGTATTTTAATAATGGGTTAAGGAGCGCAAGTTCCTTGCGGTTGAATACCAAGGCTAAAAACTAAATCATCGCCGTCTTCTTGATAAAACCCTGGACTAGTAAACTTAACTACACTGCTGGCGGTGTCTTTAATTTTATTTTTTCCTATAAATGTAATTTGAATCAAGCAACCTCCCGAAGCTGTCCAATTTTCATAATCATACATTGAATCGAACGGAACTTGCTGGCTACTCTGCGTGTAAAAACACTCAATTCCTGTCGGTTTAACATTACGGTTTGTATCTGTGGGAAAATATCCATTTTCCAGTCTAAATCCTTCTAGCTCTCTTTTCAAACACCCCATTTGGATTTTAGCTTTGCCGTAGTGAAATTTATCGACGGTTGCCACATAAGCAGGAATGGCAATTGATGCTAAAATTCCAATAATAACCACTGTAATTAATAATTCAAGTAAAGTAAAACCTTTTTTTGACTGAATGTCCGTAGCTTTTACAGACTTAAATTTTTTGATATAATACGCTAGATAAACTTGCAATACTCGTTTCATAACCTCATTAACCTAATTAAAACGAAATTACCTGATTCTTAAGGGTCTACACTCAAAATAATGCCCAAATCTCTCAAAAAACATAGCAGTCTCATCCCAGAAATCCCAAACCTTGCTATTGATGCCTAGGCGAGAACGCTATCAAGATGACGATCAATCAATCCAGACATCAACCTGTGCCAAACCTTATGAAATGGATAGAAATCTCTGGTAGTTCGGTCTTGCTTCCACCGCAACCCATCGCCGTTGTTCATTTTTTGGGGGGTGCCTTTGTTGGCGGTGCGCCTAACTTAACTTATCGCTGGCTGTTAGAGCAACTGGGCAAATCAGGCTATGCTGTTATTGCTACTCCCTTTATTAATACATTAGATCACTTAGCGATCGCCCGCAGCACCCTCAATCGCTTTGAAAATATTATGGAACGCCTGCACGTGATGAATGCACTCGGTCAGCGATATTTACCCGTCTACGGAATCGGCCATAGCATGGGGTGCAAACTTCACTTGCTCATTGGCAGTTTGTTTGCGATTGAACGAGCAGGAAATATTTTAATTTCGTTTAATAATTATCCAGTACGGCGAGCCATTCCTTTGTTTGAACAATTCGATATCGATAAAAATTTCAATCTTGAATTTACTCCCTCACCCGAAGAAACTAGCCTCATGATTGCTAAAAGTTATGGCATCCGTCGCAATCTTTTAATTAAATTTGGCAATGACGACATCGATCAAACTCTTATCTTAAATCCTGTCTTAGAAGAACGATTTCCTAACATGACTGCTTCTCTGCTCTTGCCCGGAAATCATCTGACTCCCCTCGGTCAAGAAATTGATTGGCAAACCGGAGAAGTTTTTACGCCGTTTGATGCGGTGGGACAGTGGTTCAAACAAAGTTTTTCTCGCGATTTATATCGACTTAAAGACGAAATTTTTTATTGGTTAAATCCTGGAGAATTGAATAAACGCCAAAAGTTAAAAGGTTAGTCGGCGATGGAAATGACCTTATAGGTTTTAATTTTTGTCAATCGCTTTCTCCCCGTCGTTCGGCGATTTCTTTTTCGATACCTTCCCAGTCAAGCAGTTCGATTTTTCCTTCTGCTATTGCTTGAGTGCGGATTTGCCATAATTTCTTGCCTATTTTGGTCTTCGGTTCATAAAAGGGTTGGACGTGAGTTGGGTGTTTTTCGAGAGAAGTAATAAACGCTAAAACTTTTTGTTGTTTGTCACTCGGTAAAGTTCGCCATTTTTCCAGAAGGATCTGTTCGTTAGTCATTTATTCTCCATCCATTTATAAATACTTTCTAAAAATAGGCACTAATTCAGCCCGACTAACGGCTAAACAAGAGAAGGCACTATGACTATAATCCTGTCCAATTTTTAAGGGAAAAACAGACTCATCTTTTAACAAAACAAACGCACCTCCA
>JBGTNM010000204.1:0-3859 GCA_041743025.1 Microcystaceae cyanobacterium | reverse complement strand
CAATCATCAATCCCAAGTCTCGCCAAAACGCTCGCTGTAGAATACCTTATTGATATCAAAACGTCCGCCATACTGTTTGAGGGGTTCAGTCGCGTATCCCATCGGTAAAAGACAGCAAACATCCACTTCTGCGGGAATGTTGAAAGCGTCTTTCACTTGTTGGGTAGCAAACCCTTCCATCGGACAGGTATCAACTCCAAAACTTTTGGCAACGATCATCAAATGAGCAACCGCTAGCATGGTATGGCGGTTCGTCCACGCTTCGGGTGACTCAAAACTGGGATGATTTTCAAAGAATTGAGGAATGGCAGAACGCATATAATCGGCATACTTTTCGTTCATCGCGCCGGCTTGTTCTCCCAATTCAATGATAGATTGAACATAGTCTGGCCCGCTAACACGCCGATCGCCACAACAAATCAAGACAAGGGGCGCTTCTGCTACCTGACGCTGATCGAAGGCGCAAGCTTGCAGCTTTTCTTTATTCGTTTTTTCTCTAACGACAATAAACCGCCAAGGTTGTAAGTTATAACCAGAAGGCGATCGCACTCCTAAGCACAAAATTTCGTTGAGAATATCTTCAGGAATCGAATCGGGACGGAAAGCGCGAGCGGCGCGACGTTGTTTGATCGCTTCATTTAGGGATAAAATAGGCGTTAATTTAGCAGTCATAAGTGCTTTAAATGGGCTAATTCGTCGCTTGAGTTAACATTTCTCGCAAGATAGAAAAAGGAACTTGACAAAAATACTGGCGTTGAAACTGTTCTTCTTCTACTGCTTCAATAAATATTGCTATTTGCTGTTCGGCATCTGGCGCAATTTGTGCTGACCCTTTAAATTGTACCTGTTGGTGGCCTTCTTTACAGGAAAATCCGACTTGAGAAAGAGTAGCTAATCCTAAAGCTAAGGTGCGATCGCTCAAACCCAGTTTTTCTTTGAGTTGTTGCTTGCTGATTGCTTTTTGAGTACGACTGAGATATTTAGCAATTCCAATCGTCGTTTTCCAAATTTCTTGCGAATCGAGAGAAGCAGGCAACGAATAAGCCAAGGCAAGTTTTTCTTTTTGCTGGATTATCTGTCGGTAAGTTTTTTGTAATTCATCCCAATTAGTTGGGCAATGTTTGAGAAGTTTATAGTCAGGCAACAAAGATGTTTCTGGTAATTGATTTCGCCAATCTAACAGCGCGTGAGCCTCATTTTGAATAAATTGTAATTGAGTATCGATCAGGCTTTCCCTGATCGCAATTAAGCGAACTTCATAGCGTTTACTAAACGTATTATAGTCTAGCTCGACAATAACATCACAAGGGCAACTGTCAGGAATTTCTTCCTTAAAATGTCCCCACCAAATGCCAGGAAAGCCTTCATTGACTGTCTTATCCCAAAGCTCAAATGTGGTTTTAATATATTGAACAGGATTGCCTTTGAAATCTTTGGCATTATTATTCCAGACTTTTTCAAATCGGCAATTGAGAATTAATAACTTAGGGACAGGATTGCCCATTCCACAAGGTTCCAACAATTTGAGTTCTCGAAAAAGCGATTGACCCAAAGTTGATACTGTCACTAATAAATCAGCTTCTACTAGCGATCGCCTAAACTCAGTACCCGCCATTTGTTGCCGCAGTTGTTGATTAATACCTTCGCGAAATAACGCTAGATTTTCAATCGGTAAACTCAATCCAGCCGCCAAAGGATGTCCACCAAAACGATGCAATAAATGTTTTTGGGAAGCAACTAATTGATAGAGGTCTATTTTATTAACAGAACGCGCCGAACCTCTCGCTAAAGGAGTTAATTCATTTATTTTATCTTCTTGGCTAGTCGTTAATAAAATGGTCGGTTTCCCACATTCCTGAGCGATTTGTCCGGCAACTAATCCTAAGATTCCACTTTGCCATTGAGGATCGTCTAAAACAATAACTTCTGTTGTAGACAGATCGATTTGAGTCAGTTTCTTTTTGACATCTTCTGTAAGATTTTTCTGTAAAGATTTGCGGCGAGTATTAGCTAATTCAGTTTCTTCGGCCAGTTGTTTGCAGCGATTTTTATTTCGACTAGTGAGCAATTCAACCGCAAATTTTGCATCGCCATGAATACGACTGATGGCATTAATTCGCGGCCCTATACCAAAAGAAATATCAGTCGGGCGATCGCCGCTACGTTGACAATAATTTAACAAATAAGCAATTCCCGGACGGGTTGGATTTTGGGTCTGTTTTTGTAATTGTTGAATGCCTTTTTGCGCGAGATAGCGGCAGTCTCCTCGCAATTCTACCAGGTCAGCAATTAAGCCAATAGCAACTAAATCTAACAAGTTTTCTAAAGGTTGTTGCGGAATATCTGGTAAGGTTTGATAGAGAGCTTCTACTAATTTATAAGCAACAGCTACTCCTGATAGATGAAAAAGAGGATGTTCGTCAGCAAAATAGCGAGGGTTAATGATTGAAACTACTGAAGGACGGTCTTCAGGCAGCGTATGATGATCGGTAATAATAATATCAATTCCTAAGTTTTTTGCATAATCAATTTCGGCGATATTCGTGCTGCCAGTATCGCAAGTAACAATCAATTTGGTTCCCGTTGTGGCTAATTGAGCGATTCCTAAATTATTTAACCCATGTGACTCTGTAAAACGATTAGGAATATAATAATTAAGTTGTAAGTGTTGAGGGAAAAATTCACCTAATCCCTCCCACAGTACGCTAGTTGCCGTCACACCGTCAGCATCAAAGTCTCCCCAAATTGTTATTTTTTCTTTGGTTTCAGAAGCTTGTTTTAAACGATTGATTGCCCATTTCATTTCCTGCCCAAAAGCAAAAGGACTCGTCGGTTGGTAGACATCTGCACTGAGAAAACCTGTTAGCGTATCAGGTTCTTGAATGCCGCGCTGCCACAATAATTGAGCGGCGTATTCTCCTGTCGAATCAGTAATATGCGATCGCACTAACGCTAAAAACCATTCAGGAATAGATTGCCGAGAGGGAACTTGCCACAGATTCATGGTTTAATCATTGACTGAGTTTATCTAATAGAATTACCTTAGCGCGAATTTTTGAGGTCTGATGTCTGAAGTTATCTGGAAACAACCTGAAATTGTCAGATGGAGTCAACGATTACTTGACAGTTACGAACAGCTTTTAGGACGTTCGCTGATAGAGCGTAAAGGTAGTATACAAGAACAAGCGCAATCGCTTTTTCTAGTTCCTTTTGTCGTCGTATCTCACGGCATTCAAAGCGATCCCATCTTTAATTATGGCAACCAAACAGCCCTGGATTTATGGGAAATTACTTGGCAAGAATTGACTCAAACTCCCTCGCGTCTAACCGCAGAACCTCCCAATCAAGAAGAACGGCAAAAGCTGCTAAGGCAAGTCACCGAGAAAGGCTATATCGAACATTATCAAGGTATTCGCATTTCTCGCACAGGCAAACGTTTTTTGATTAAAGATGTTACGGTTTGGAATATGTTGAATGATGGGCGTTATATTGGTCAAGCAGCAACTTACCGTCACTGGTCTTTTTTATAAACCCGATCGCTCCTTGCAGGGCATCAAGCGTGTCAAGGATATCTTCTAAGTAGAAAAAGCTCATCGTTAGCCAATACTACCGCCGCTTCTTGATACAGATTCTTCATCTTCTGCATTTCCGGCAGCAGCATCGCCCTGACAGGGTGACAACCCCATTAAAAGCAAGCTGTATAAGGACTTAAGGCGATATTTGGTAAAAAAAGATCGGCATCTGCTATCCCTTGCCATCTTTATTTATCCGCCTAGTTCCCTATTACTCATAACTGAGGAGAAAATCTAAATAATCTTCTGATACTCCAGGATAGAGGGCTTCGAGATCGCTATCATCC
>JBGTNM010000203.1:0-2479 GCA_041743025.1 Microcystaceae cyanobacterium | reverse complement strand
ACTACAATTGACACCATTAAATACTGCATCTTATTCAGTTGCGTGACTAGATGTTTCTGATAGCTTTCTGGTAACATTTGATTAATTCTCTATGAAGTTGCTATTTGAGCAACTTCTTTTTTACCATACTTAGCTCAACTTGAGTTCTGATCAGCCTTTGACCCTTCTTTGTCACCCCGTCAGAGTCGTGAGCCTAATTTAGTCGAAAAAGGCATAGAGAAAATTGTTCTCCAATACCAGCAGGAAAAAGCGAGTAGAAAACATCTTTATGAGGATAATGATGACTTTTTACGAGAAGCTTTGAAGCCTTCGGAGCCGGACAATGGAGAACTTCAATAAGTCTGAATTGAAGAAACCTACCGGGTCAACTAACTTTAATCGAAGCGATCGCCTACTTGCATGATTGACGACCTTAAGCTCACCGATACTGACTATGTTGCATAGCCAATTCTGCATTGTAAGCCCATAGTGATGTACTTCCAGAACGACCTGGATGTTTAACATATCCGCCTGTGAAGTTGAAATTAAACATGATTTTCTCCATCAATTGATTGTGAAGGGAAGCCGCATTGGTTTATGGGGTAGAGTTAACAGACTGAAAAATTTATAATTCTTTAGGGAACCTAAGATCGCTGACGGACACTGAAGGTCTGCCCGCAGGTGGCAGCCCTATATCCTCGACATAACTAAGCTTTAAAACTGGCATCCTACAATGGGATGTAGGATAAATAATTCTATCTTCAACACGGAAATATCGCATTTCCGTCCCTTGTTTGCCTAGGCAGATTGTATCGCCAACACAAGGGAGATAAGGAAAAACTTCATTGCCCATATTACCGGAACTGTAATATTCTCCGTCACCCGTCAGAATGATAAAGCAGATATCGAGCATAATATCGAGAAGAATTTGGGGCTTGATTACGTCTAAATAGCGGCAAAGCCGCCGTTAAATTTTCTTTTATGCAAGTTGTAAGACTTTTGACCTAGTGGCTTCGGCGACGCGGGGGTGTCCTAGGGAAAACTCTTGATAAAGTTGATAGGGGTTTTGGATGCCTAAAATCTCATGACAGTAAATGATGGTTTCAATCGCCCTTTGCTGGCAGGGATGAAACTTAATATTGTCTTCTTGGTCTTCTTCAAACCCATATTTGAGGAGTTCTTCAGTGGTTGAAGCAGCGTTAGTAAACCCTAAATTCTCATTGTTAGACGTTCCCTACACCACACCAGCCAGCATAAGCAATAGCGATCGCGTCCACCGACGCATTGAGGGAGAGGCATGGAAGGTTGAACAGGCTTTCGACCGTCGCCGCGATCTCCTGTCTATCGGCTTTAGCTGAATCGAGATGACTTTTCCACGAAGCTGTATAGATAGTCACAGGCAGAACATGGCAGTACCGATAGATGGTTGCGTTGATCGCTCCTAAAACCTGCAACAGTTTTCGTCCACCCTGGTATTCGGTATTCAGAAAAGGTGTTTCCAAAGCCACGCGAGCGGGACGAAATTGCTCTAACAAGTCGCTCAAATCCTTCTCAATTTCTGCCAAACGTTGGGCTAAAGGGTCTTTTGAGTCTGTCTCAATCGTGCCATAATCCAGCAAGTGTGGTTCCGACAGCCTTTCGTCTCCTTCTAAGATAGCCCAGCCCAACTGCGCGAGGCTCGGCTTGAGGCCCAACCAAATTGGAGCAACAGGGGTGTTAGGAAATGAGAAATTAGGAGGAGAAACTGGCTCAATGCCCTCTCCCACGTCTAGCTTTCTCGCATAACTTTCAATAACTTCAATAAACACCTCCGGTACGCGGATGGCTTTGGTCGGCAGGTGCTTCCATTTGGCAGGCTGCTTTTTCAGATGGCTGGTGATGGGGTGAGGATTCGACATCAATGGAGTGTACGCTCGTTATTTAACGATTTTACATCAAGTCTCCATCCCCTAAAATTCTGACGGCGCTTTGCGCCGAGGGGAAAACCATCAATCAAGCATCTATGCAATTCTCTGTTTCCCCTCATTTTCACTGTCCTACCCCGACCGATCGCACCTTCGTTCAACTCCTCCAACAGTCTGTCATCGGTTTACCGATCACACCTTTGCTAGCAGCTCACCCCATTTACCAATTTTGGTTAGAGCAAATGCAGTCTTTAGCTCCTCAAATTTGGGCAGCTTCTCTCACTCAAAAATCCTTTAATCAGGACATTAATTATCCTTACAAAAATACTTTTTTAAGAGCAAACTACGACTGTTTAATAACGAATTACCAAGCTGCCGAACTACACTTTTGGAGAAATGGTAATCCGGCTGAAGCTGGTCAATTATTCGCTTTAGAGCCAGTTCAACTCGCTCTGTTTTTAGTCTCGCAATATTTCCTTTATTCTCCTGAAGATATCCAATTAACTTATTGGTTTTTGCAAGATAATGCGGTTATTCCGATTGGGGTTCGATATAGCCGAGATAGCTATTCTAAATTTCAAGTTTCTTTAGACGAC
>JBGTNM010000202.1:0-16036 GCA_041743025.1 Microcystaceae cyanobacterium | reverse complement strand
ATTTCGCTAAAACGGAGGAAGACAGTTTCAGGAGGCAGAAAATCCAGAATTTCCGCTAAGTTGGCAATTCGCTCAATTAATTGCGCGACCGTCAAAGATAAGCCGTCGTTTTTGGTTTTGAGATATGACGCGATCGTTCTCGCTAAAACCCTGACATCGTAAATAGATGTCCGAGAAGGTGTGGCCACCATATTATTTATTCTCCTAAGAATCTTGAATTGAACGATTTCGCGCCTGATCAGCGCGCTCTTGAGCGATGATTTAAGTCTTTCGCCGCTATGTGGGGGAAAGGGCGGCGTAAATCGGATTGATGTGGGGGTTGACAATATCTTAAGGCAGAAGCTCAACTAAATCAAGCTCAATGAACTACCTACCGACTCCGCTACGCTACACTTGGGGACTTCCCGCACGGAATGTTAAATCCAGAACGTTCGTTAAGTTGGGGATTTTTTCGCTTAACTGTGCGACAGATAAATGACGGTTCCCGCCATCCCAAACCCGTAAAAAAGTAACAAAATCGTTTGTCCTGGCTGCTCATTCCAAGCATTTTTGTGGAGATAGTATACACCAAAAACAACTGAAATTAGGAGCGTAAGCCAGTTAATCACCCAAGCAACCTTGACCAGGAAAATTAGCTCTGGGGAAGCTTGTGGCAAGCTATTTATCATCTGGGGAAGAACCGAATAATTGATCCAAAGAAAAAGCGGAACCACCAAAAATGGGACTAACGCTCTTTGAAAATAAGTCATTAATTAACCTCTTAATAATTTGTCAACCTGCTCGACGGCAACCTTGCCGAGCAAAATATCGTGGATGCAAGCGGATAAACTTAAGCCAATCAATTGAACAACCTCCAGAATCACGTCGAAGAACGATATGAACTCCATTAACTAATCAAGCCACTCCGAAAAGCGATACAGACCAAATGAGTTGTATCCTTGGCGTTAACCTTCTGACGAAGATTAGACAAATATTTATGGATAGTTGAGACAGAAAGCACCAATTCGGCGGCGATTTCTTCGGCATTTTTCCCATAACTTAAATGAGTGATGACTTCCAACTCGCGGTCGGTAAATCTCAGTTGTCGGCAGAAGGAATGATAGTAGGAGATGCCCTCAATGGTGAAGGTTAGGGAAGAAAAAGTGGGAGGAGACATTAATTTCTAGCGCTTGCCCAATCGGGGGGATTTTTTTGTCTCACGAGTTCAACAGAAAAGTTTCGGCCTGCCATTACCACCCGACAACAGAGATGATGTCGGGAAACCCCTCGAAAAAATGAAAGTGGGATTTGCCAGAGATTAACCATGACGGCGATGCTTGGGATTAACAGACTGACCGAAACCTTTGCCTGGAGGTGTTTTTTGGGAGTTTTTAACCTTTTGAGAGGAACTCTGAAAGTCTCGCTGGGAAAGAGAAGGAGGAACGGTTACTGCTCGATGACTTTCTCCAGTCGGCTGAAGCAGAGCAGCCAGGGCTTGCGCTCCCACCGTCGAACCGGCTTGTTGAGGAGACAATCGCTGCTGCATTAAAGCCTGGAGTTGCTGCTCTAGCTGCTGATCGCTTTCCTGTTGCTTTTTGGCAGCTTCTCGCCTGACTTGTTCGAGTTGTTCTTGGAAGTGCTGCTGGAACTCTGCGAGCGCTTCGGCTTTTGCCTTCTGCTCAATCGCGGCAATGTCTTCTGGGGTGTAGGTCTTTTTCTTGGGAGGTGGCAATAGAGAATTCCCGTCATGGCCTTCTTCGTTGAGCAAGGCGAGTAATTGGTCGGTGGTCAGTTCGCCATCGGGGGCGATCACTCTTGCCTTCTCCCGCAGTTGGTCGATCTCATAGCCATCAAGTTCAAGGTTAAAAGCCTTGGCGATGAGCTTCCAATGTCCTTCCGTAACGGATTTTCCTAAAATGAGGTGCTTTGGAATCTTGAAGGAAGCTAGCCATTGGTCAAGCTGGGAGGCTGTTTGCCGTCCTAAAGCAAGTGCTTTATTTAGCAGTTCTAAGGGAACCTTAGTAAGTTCGACGAGTGCCTCGAACGACCAAGAGAGAGGAGATTGAAAAATGTTTTCCCGAATGGTTTCTGGCAAGGAATCTAAATAACTAGAGACGCGCATTGAGGTTTTAATCTCCGTGAGCGACCAGGGCCAGTTTTTGTCCGAGAGCCACTTAATAAATACTTGCTTTGTCACTTGAGCCTGAGCTAACCAGATATTGAGCTTTCTGCCTCGTTCAATCAGTTCTAGAGTCCGTTTATGTTCAATTTCTCGAATTTCTAGCTCAAAGTCAGCAAAATTCGCCAAAGAATTACCAAAATTTAAGCCATCGGATGAATGTGTTATGCTAGTCATAGATTTATAAGATGTAAGCAACTATTTCAGTTGCTTTTATTTTTTAGCAAAAGTTTTACACAAATATGATACTCCAAAAAGATAAAACTAGCTTAATTTCATCAAGCATTATGTAAAAAAATAATGAGCAGTTATGGCTCCGTGAGCTAGCCCTGAAAACAGGAGAGAAGCTATTTTTTTTCCTTAGTTCGGATATTAGGTAGATTCAGGGAAAATGGCTCGATTTCATCGCTACGTCCCAAACATAAAGTTTCCCATTTTCCCGACTCACTTCCAGCCCACCGCAAATAAACATACCCGTAATCCTCACCTTCGTGAGGGCGTACTTCTACATAAAATCCAGTATTCTGAGCGTGAGGTCTTTCAGCCAGATCGAGATAGGATTCAAGCAAGTCAGATAGCTTGCCAAAATCTAAGTTGGCTTTATCAAAAAATCCACGAACTCCGCGTAAATGGCTTTCTAACTGAGTCTGTTCATCTCCGTAGGCAGTAATGACAAAAATGCCCAAGTTAAAACCCCATTTATCCACTAAAAACTTTAAAAGTTCTAGTCCTCCCATTTTATCCATGACGAGATCGAGGATAACGATTTTGATAAAAGAGAAATTTTGAGCAATGACCCTCAGAGCTTCTCTACCGTCTGAAGCCTCCAAAAAAACGTATTTTCTCTTCTTATTCTGCGGATTTTTTAAGAAATTAATTTTG
The DNA here is from genome assembly GCA_041743025.1 of Microcystaceae cyanobacterium. Classification (GTDB taxonomy): domain Bacteria; phylum Cyanobacteriota; class Cyanobacteriia; order Cyanobacteriales; family Microcystaceae; genus JBGTNM01. The sequence goes on along the minus strand of JBGTNM010000202.1, from coordinate 12,996 downwards.
TAAAGCTGCCTCCAAATCGTTTCATCTTCCACAATCAGGATGCCACAAGTTTGCTCGTCTGAGGTTCGGTTGGGCGGCATGGGGCCATCACTATTTTCTTCAGGCTTACGTTTCTTATCCTGGGAATTTGGCTTCAAATTGAGACGCATTGATGAGTTAGTTCCATTTATTGAAAAGTTATGCCGAAAAATTTCCTCTTTCTTGAGCTTGTTCAAGAGCAGAGGAAAGCAACTCCACAATTAGGTCAGTAGTGCGAATACCACGAACCTCAGCCCATCTTTGAAGGGAGCGAGAAAGACTGATAGGCAAGTCGATTTCTTGCCGATGCTGAACCACCGCTATTTCTACTATAGATCCCGCTAAGCTTGCCGTATTGCGACCTTCTGTGGCAGCCCATTCCTCTAACTCCTCCCAGATCCTGTCTGAAAGCGTAATGCTGATTCTTTTGCTCACTCTTAATCACTACTCACACAAACAATTTAGAAAAACTTTTATTAATCTAGCAGTTTAAAGAGGAAAGGTCTATTTTAGAGCGTTTAACTCCAACTTTCTCTCTTTAACGCTGTCTATTTTGTGATAAATAAATGTAGCGATATAGATGCTAATTGGGTATAATCTCTTTCATTCAGCCAGACAACTCAAAAGCAGTTACCCAACGAAACGTTCATAAAAAAAGAGAAAAGCCTGATGCGGTTCATCTTAATAGCCTTTGCTAGTTTATTTATCCTAAGTATTCAAGATTTGACGACATTTTCGGCTGAGATAAATGAAAATCAAACGATTTTAGCTGACAACTCTTGGCTACCGATTACGAAAAAAGTTATCGTTGAGGGCAGTACAGCATTTTCCCCAGAAGAATTAGCCTTAATTACGGTAAAATATCTAGAAAAACCTTTAAATCTAGCAACAATTCAAGAAATAGCTAGAGCAATTGCCGAATTTTATTGGGACAAAGGATTTCTAACCTCCGACGCTTACCCTGTCAGAGATCAGGACATATCTCAAGGGATTGTCAGAATTAAAGTGGTTGAAGGGGAATTAGAAAGCGTTGAAATCGAGGGGGCAAAAAATCTCGCTCCTAGTTGGTTGAGCCATTGGCTGCGACAAAAAGCCGGAACCCCGCTCAACGTCAACAATGTCTTGGAGGCGTTACAACTCATTCAGCAAAGATCTGATATTGAGACAGTTCGTGCTGACTTACTAAGGGGAAGCCAATCTCATCAATCAATTCTAAAAGTTGTCGTCGTTGAAAAGCCGAACTTTAATCTTCAAGCTGGAGCCGACAATTATGGAGCTTTTAGTTCGGGACAAGAAGAAGGAGTCGTTAACTTTTCTGTTAATTCGGTTTCCGGTAAAGGGGATGCCCTATCATCTCAAGTCTGGGTATCGGAAGGTAGCCAGCAATGGTTACTGAACTATCAATTGCCATTCTGTTTCATCGATTGTTCCTTGAGATTGCACTATGAAGGGGGAAATTCCCGAATTATTCGGCAACCACTTGAGCGATTCGACATCAAAGGAGACTATCAACAAGCTTTTATAGAATGGAGCCAGCCAATTGTCAATCAACCCTCGCGGCAAATCTTCGCATCGGTAGAGGCAGGCTGGCAGCAAAGCCAGACTTTTGTGTTAGGCCGCCGATTTTCTTTTTCGCCTCAAATTCCCGATGGCAATTATGATGCTTACACTGTTCGCTTAAGCACGACTTGGAAAGAAAACTGGGCGACGGGAGCTTTAGCGGTACGCGGGGAAGCAACTGTGGGATGGGATTCTCTGAAAGCAACGACCGATCCCTTCCTGATTTTACGAGGGCAGGCCAATCAGGGCAATCGCATTTAATTTCTAGAAAAAACGCTGTGCTTGGGTTTTAGCCGTCTAAGGTAGTGGGGATTAGCGAGCGCAGAGCGCTCGCTAATCCCCTAAATTTTCTTTTAACAGATGGGATTATTTTTTAATAAGAGAATCTCTCAAACTTAAAGAATTTGATGTTAAGAGAAAAATATTTTGTTGTCGAATAGAAAACTGATTAAGCAGTTAAAATTTGAAGAAGATAATCATCATTCCATGCTGCTTTATTTTGTTTATTTTTGACTGACTTATTGACCGTATTTTCTTGATTAATTAAGCTGAGAGCTAATTGTCTAATAATTGCCATGTTTTCAGGGGAATTCTCCTTTCTAATTCTTGAATCATCTTCGTGAAACTGTACATCAAGAACCCAATTTAATTGATTTTCTATCGTCCAATGAGTTCTGATTATTTCAGCAAAAGATTTGGCATCTAAAACTAAACTACTAATGAAATATCTTTGCTCAAATTCAACTTTTCCTTGATGGTCAACTCGTAGGGAATCAACTCTAATAATTGATTTTAAATTTTTCCAGGTTGAGTTGGGATCAATTAAATCCTGAATATTTTTTAAAACAGTAATCGCTCTAGTTTCTTCTCGTCCATGAGAAAGATTATCTTCATAATAATCCTGATAAGTTAAGCTTGAATTATGAAAAGCTAAAGCCTTAATAAAAAGTTTTTCTGAAGCTTCATAAAGACCAAATTGATTCTTTTTTAAGGTGATTAAATAATCAGCTTCTTGCTCAACAATTTGCTCGACAATTTGCTCGACAATCTTTTTTTGACAACCCATTGCATCAAGAGTAACAATACACCCTTTTAATTTTAGTTTCTTTAATAAAGAGGGAATAGCTTTGATTTCATTAGATTTTTTATCAACTTTAACTTGACCTAATACTAAACGATTTTTGCTTGCCCAAGCACTTACCATATGAATCGCTTTTTGGTCATTGCCTGTGTCATAAGAATGGCGTAAAGTTTTACCATCAATTGGGATAATTTCTCCAGAAGTTAGTTGACAAACTGATTGAGTCCAGTTCAAAAAACATCTTTGTAATTCTTCAGGATTAAGAACTTGAAAAACTCTTGAAAATGTATCGTGAGAAGGAATGCCATTAGGCAATTCTAGGAACTTTTTAAACCATTTATATTTGCTTTCTCCGTAAGATTGAACTTCTGTCCAATGTTCAACTCCTGAGATAACAGCACAGATTGTAATGGTAATAATATCGATTAATTTATGTCGTTTTCTTCGGTCAACGCGCGGGTCTTCAATATCACAAAAATACTCGGAAATTGCTGTTTTTAGTCGAAGTTTCATTGACGATTAATTCAGAAACTAATTCCAATTATTATCCCCTATTTGGGAGCCAAATCTTAAAAAATGATTAATCTTTCAAAGAGATCGCCAACCTGTTTGCCCGAATTTACGCCAGGTGCGATTTGTCAATACAGCTTAACAAAAATTAAATGCGATTGCCCTGCCGGAAGGATCGGGGCGGCAAAAGCGACGTACTGAAAGGGATTTCCGTTGCCCTGGACTTCAATAGGGCCGGGGTTATTAAATCCTAATCCAATTGGCCGGTTGAAGCTAAGGAGAGGCGTTTTTTGACCATCGGCTCTAAACTCAAAACCATCAGCAAAAATGACTTTATCGGCTGACGAAGCGAAAAAAGAGCCGACAGCGATGGCAGCGTTCGGCCCAAACGTGATGCCGTTAGGATTAAATAAAAATAGATTGGGTAAGCCATTAGCTGCTATCAATCCGTTAATTGTAGAAAAAGAAGTTCCCGTTATTCGACTAAAAATATTCTGGATTTCAAGGGAATTATTAAAAAAGGCTGTCTCTCCCTGATTAATCGAAAATTCTTGAAAGCTGTGGAAGAGATTTGTCCCTGCCTGCGTCCCTCCGTTAATGAGATGAGTTGTTCCATCTGGGGAGATAACAAAAGAATTATTGGGCAGAGAGTTATCGGGAATGATCTGTGCCGTTGAAGGCTGTCCTAAAACGATACAAGCTAATAGCATACTGACGGTTAGTTTTATTCTTTTTTGCTGGCCAAGCATGGGTTTTTGTTGCGCTAGTTGTTAATAGTTTAATGTACCGTAGATAAATCCGGTTTTCTGTCCCCTTACTGGTTGCGACCCTGGATGCAGGTAGCGCAGTCTTTGCGAGATGCGTTAGGGTGATGAGACAAGCCAGCCCCTCAAAATAGACGGTTGACTGAAGGTCGCTCAAGCGAGAAAATTAAGTAAAGTTTTGTAAAGGAGCGAGAATGGTAGCGGAACAACGCCTGCCTGAAACCCACCAGACTGCCGAGGCATTGGTCGAGAATGGCAATGAAACTTTTCAGTGGACGAAACAGTGGTATCCCGTCGCCGTTGCCGCCTTTTTAGAGGCTGCTAAGCCCCACGCCATCGAGTTACTGGGTAAAAATTTAGTTTTATGGCGCGATGGTTCTGGGGAGTGGCATTGTTTTGAAGATTTTTGTCCCCACCGAGGGGCCCCACTGTCGGAAGGGCGCGTCGAAAAAGACGGAACGCTACTTTGTTCCTATCACGCTTGGCGGTTCTTAGGGAGCGGTCAATGCACCCACATCCCCCAGTCATTCGACCGCGAGACGGAAGCCAAGCACTTAGAGAGCGATCGCGCTTGTGCCATTGCCTACCCCACTCAGGAAAAGCAAGGTCTGTTGTGGGTTTGGGCAGAATCAGGGACTCAAGCCCATCTCGACAGCCAGCAACGTGCCCCTCGTCTCGTCCCCGAACTAGAGGAAAAATCAGAGCGCGTCGTCATCTCTTCTTGGAACGTGCGCGACTTGCCCTACGGCTGGGACTTCTTCATGGAAAATACGGCAGATCCGGCTCACGTCCCGGCTTCCCATCACGGTTTGGTCGCCAATCGCTACAAAGACACCAAATATTACGACATGATTCCGGTACGGCAACTGACTGTGCAAGACGGGTTTGCCTACGAAATTAAACTGAAGCCAGATGACCCCATGCAAGGACGGGGAGTGCATGATTTTCAGCCTCCCTGCCACATGAGAATTGAGTTTAGTGGAGATGATGGAAGCCAGCTAAATTTAATCCTGTATGCCATTCCCACCCGTCCGGGCTGGTGTCGTCACATCGGCTGCCAAGTATTAATCAAAAACCAGCAGGGGAAATTGCCGAGAGGTTTAGCCTTTTTCGCGCTTCCCATGCCGATTTGGTTGGGTCACGTTCTGTCGTCGATGTTCCTCCATCAAGACCTCGTTTTGCTCCACCATCAACAGAAGAATTTAGCAAAAAAAGGACGAGAGCGTTGGGCAGAAACCGTTTACACCCCCAACCCGCAAGATAAAATGGTCGTGGCCTTTCGCCAATGGATGAAATACAAAGCTGGAGGGGAAATTCCTTGGGAGGCCAATGGCGACCTCCACCTTCCACCCGCAGAAATAGACAAGCGAAAACTGTTTGATGTCTGGTCAACCCATACTCAGCACTGTAGTGTATGCCAGAGGGCTTTGAAGAACTTCAATCGCGCGAGTATCTTGGCTTATGGTGCTTCTGCTGGGTGCTTCGGTCTAGCTTTGTGGTTGGATGCGAGGGCGATCGCTCTAAAAGTCGAAACCGAGCAACTAGCCCCTTCAGTTTCTGTTTTTTCCGTTCCGCCAACAGCTAGCTTTTGGGCCGCCGTTGGTGCCGCCATTGTCCTAGCTGTCGTCGGAACTTTAGTGAAAAAGTTTTCTCGCCTTTTTTATGTCTACGAGTTCGATCACTCTCAAAACGACTGAGTGCAAGAGAATCTTGTCATAAGCCAATAAGCGTGAAAGCTGCCCAGTTTCTAGGGTGCTGTAAGGGGTTCTCAATTTCTTGAATTTGAGCCAATTGCAAAGCTTTTGCCTTACTCACTCCCGATTTGAGATTGGCATAAAAGCGTTCGACAACTCTGAGAGAAGCGTCGTCTTGAACTTGCCAGAAGGTTCCCAAGACTGAGCGGGCACCCGCTCGGATAGCGGTTCCTGCTAGTCCCAAAACCGAATAGTTATTGCCGACGGAAGTCTCGCAAGCACTTAGCGTTAGTAAATCGAGTGGTTCTCCTTTGATTAAAAGAGAATCTAGCTCGTCAATGGCTATCACTTGATCGTAGGCTTGAAGGAAGCTCGTCTCAAGTGATCCGGTAAATTGGCCGTGGGTAGCCAGATGCAAAATAGTAGGATTCAAACGAGCCACTGTTTCTTGAAGTTTTGGAACCGTAAAATCTTGGTTGAGAAAAGCACTACCTCCCAAGAGTTCCTGAATTTTTTGGACTTCTTCACGGACTAGTGGAAGAGCCACTTCGAGCGGAGGGCGGGGAACGGACAAGCCAAAGAGTAAGGGCTTAAACTCTAACGATTGAGAAGGGGTTAAAAAATTCAAGCCGAGAGCAGTAAATACGGGATATTGTTGGATGAGGAATTCCTGCTTGCCAGTCTGGTAAAGGGCTGACAGGGGGACATTCTTCAGCAATCCGTCGTTAATGAAAAGTAACGCATTGGGATGAGCTTTCTTGATCGCAAGTTCTAACGGGGCATAGAGCCGATCATAAAAATACTCAGAGAGGGTTAAATATTGATTGTCACTGATGTTTTTGAGGTCGGACTTCCAATTTTTGATTCTTTGAACAAAATCTTGATGGTCAATTAATTGCACTCGATGGTGATAGCTTCCCCCCGGCAAGCGCAGAATTAAATGCAGCCGATTCTCTAAAATGATCGGGACGATGAGAGCGATATTTTCTTGAGACAGCCACTGTTCTATATGGTTGTTGGGAAGGTCTTCAAAACAAGTATCGGCGAATAAATTTTCGAGTTGAGCTAACTGAAAGCGATCAAATAAATTTAGAGATTCTTTAAGATTTTCTGAGGAAGGATTGTTCAGTAAAAGTGAGAGTAAGCCTCTATAAATAGGCTCGATTTGTTCTTGAAAATCAAACTGAATTTCTCGACTGGCCGCCGCCATTTCAGGGCGGATTCTCTGTAAACTGGCGGCAGAACGGCGGTAGGCGGAGATGGCCGCTTCTTCAGCTGCGATCGCTTGATCAATTCGCCCTTCCTGCCATTGCCAGCGATAAAGTTGCTCGTAAGCCAGTAGTGTGTAGGCAGCTTGTTGAGCTTGCTCGGTGTAGTTGAGAGCCAGAGAGTAATTGTGCTGTCTTTCGTAAAACGCGCCTAATTCTCCTGCTGCCAGTGAAATTCCAAAACTGTCTTCTAGGGATCGAGCGAGTTGCAAAGCTGTCTCTAAAATAGGTTGCGGGTGGGAAGTCAGGGGAGCTAGGGAGAGCCAGAGATTGACTGTTTGATGGGAAGGAGGCAGCGATCTAAGGCGAGCTTGAAGAGACTTAAAGGACTCCCCGCGCTCGCCTTCAGAAAGGTAAGGCAGCCAGGCAATTCCCGCTTGAAGGGCATTAGGAGAAGTCACGTCTTGCGCTGACTGCCAAGCCACCTGGGCCGTTTTTCTAGCTAGTTGCCGCAATAGCTGGCTTTGCTGCTCTAACTGCCGAGCTTCGGATTCTTCCTGTTCTTGGCGCAATAGCTGGGCTTTTCTCTGCCAGCGAAGGGCTAAATTTTGGTAGGCTTCTCCTAAATTATTGAGTGCCGCTAGCCTAGGCTCTTCTGCCACTCCTTTATGGCTTAATGCGACTTGATAGGCTTCAATTGCTCGTTCATATTCCCCAGAAACTAACAAGGCATTGCCCCTAACGCCGTCAGCAAGAGGGTCTGACGACTGTTCGAGAAGTTCGAGTGCTTTTTGCGGCTGCCCCATCTCAACGGAAAGCTGGGCTTGAGAGAGCAGCGATAGAGCCGCACGCTCAGCATGGCCATCGCTTTGGTAGAGCCGCCCTGCTTCTTGCCAGTGAAAGAAAGCCTGGTCTAGCTGGCCAGTTCTTTCATAGCTAGCTGCTAAGTATTCGTGGATGGCGGGGTTGGACTCCTGCCGATAAGGGGTTAAAATTTCAATCGTCTGATGGTATTGCCTCTGATTGAAGGCATCTTGCGCTCGCTGAAAATCGGCGGGACTGGCCACTATCGCCATCTCAAAGCATAAAACGAGCAAAAAAGTCATTAAAAAGAGGCAGCAGTTGCGAATTGACATTTCACAAAAAATTAATCTACTCTGAATAAGAGCGAAAAGTTTGAATCTGATCAATTTTAGTGGGTGCTTGATATGAAATTTCTCGCCCGCTCTGGGATAGCCATTTGCTTAAGCTTGCTCACCACCCATACAGTCCTGGCTCAACTAACTTACCGTCCCTCTTCTTCCCGGCAACAACAGCAGCAAACTCAATCAGCCACCACCAGAGGGTGCGGAAGTAGTGTAGCACAATTGCAGCTTCTCGCCCCAGGCGATCGCGTCGCCGTGACGGTCTCTAAGCACCCAACGTTTCTGTTGTCTGTCTCTGATATGCCTGACTCTGCGATCACCGTTTCTCTAACGCAGCCTCATGTCGCCGAAACGCTTTGGAAAACGAGTAGGATAATTAAAAGCAAAGGAATTTTTTCCGTAAAACTGCCAGCATCCGTCAAGCTGCAAAATAATACCGATTACATTCTAACAGTCGAGCTACCTTGCGACACGCTCAATCCCGACAGCAGCGTTTTTGTCAGAGTCGTCTTTGAAAAGGTGGGCTGGGCTCGCCAAACGTTCAATCCTGACGAGGGTTTAAACCAATTTCAAGCAGAGAATCTAGCCAATCAGGGCATCTGGTACGATACTCTGGCGTGGAGTTATGAGAATTCCCCTTCCCACTTCCAATCCCTTCTCAATCAAGCAGGCATCAGTTTAAATTCCCGTGAAAATTAAAGTCAGAGGATGGCAAGGACTGCTATTGTTCCTAGTCATTGCGGCTGCCGGACTAACTGCCTGTCGCTATTGGGGATTAAGAGGGTGGCAGCAAGCGGAACTGTCAGTCTTTGATCGCTTCGTTTCCAGACAACCTCCCCAGTTGCCTGACGGGAGGATTGCCATTGTCGGGATCACCGAAGGAGATCTCCAATCCCTGTCTTCTAGTACCCCTGACGACCGCACTCTAGCGAAACTCCTCAGCCGGATTGAACAGCAACAGCCGAGGGCCATCGGGTTAGATGTCCTTCGAGATTTTCCTGTCCCGCCAGGAAGCCAGCAATTAGAGGAAATTTTTCAGTCATCCCCCCATCTATTTGGGGTGGGAAAGTTTACAGGCATGGCAGGCGATCGCTTCTTTGAACCCCTCGCCCCTCCTCCCATTCTGGCAGCCAAAGGACAGGTGGGAGACGTATCGGTGATGGTTGATGCTGATGGCACTGTGCGCCGGGGCAATTTCTTTCCCAGCACGGGAGAGAAAGCTATTCCCAGTTTAGGCTTGATTTTAGCCTCTGTCTATTTGCGACAAGAAGGCATTTTAGACCAAAAAGCTCACAATGGAGACTTGAAACTGGGAAAGGTGGCCTTTCCTTTTTTTGAACCCAATGATGGGGGCTATATTGGGGCTGATGCTAGTGGCTATCAAGTTCTAATGAATTGGTACGCGCCCCCTCAAGGATTTGACCAAGTGAGTGTCAGTGACGTTCTATCGGGAAAAGTTCCCTCTCACTTTTTCCAAGATAAAATTGTCCTGATCGGCTATTACACGACTTCTGAAAAAAAAGATCTTTTTTACACGCCTTTAAGCAATTTAGAAAAAGGAAAGACACCGCGAAAAGCCTTCGGGGTAGAAATTCATGCCAATCTCGCCCAATATGTCTTGAAAACAGTGCTTGATGGATATCCTCTTCTCAAAGGCATTCCTGAATCGATTGAAGTCATCTGGACGGGAAGTTGGATGATTCTATCAGGATTATTGGTTTGGCTATTTAGGCGAACCAAAGCTCCCGCCTTATTAATATTAATGGGATTGGGAAGTGGAATTATGTTATCTTTTGTTTGTTACGAAATTCATTTTTATCTGTTTAAATCAGGCTGGTGGCTGCCTATTTTCTCCTCGGTGGTTGCCGTGGGAGTGGGAAGCCAGTTAAGTCTTTTATATCTCTTTCGAGAAAAAAATCTTGACTACATCGAAAATTTAGAAGCAAAAGTCAGAGAACGGACAGATTCATTAGAAAAAGCTCTAGCGACGATTAAAGCCAATCAACAGCAATTAATCGAGCAAGAAAAACTCGCATTTTTAGGGCGGCTGACAGCAGGCTTCTGTCATCAATTCAAAAATCCCCTCTATCAACTTAAATACGGCTTTAGCACGGTTATTCAAATTGTCGAATTGGCAAAAAACGAATGGACAGAAGCAGAAAGAGAAATGGTTGTAAATCTCTTAACAAACCTCCAAGAGCCAATTGAAAAATTGGAACTTATTTTCAAATTAATTCTAATTTCCCCCTCTCAGAAAAAGGTGACATATATTGAGGCGAGTCCCAATGAGTTTGTGGAAAGTGTCGCTGCCTCAGTCCTGCGCTATCATACTAATCATACGCTTTCTAGTCAAGTCGAGAAGAAGTTTGCTTCAGAACTCTCTAATTCTCAAAGAATTCCTCAACAGCTAGAGATTCCCCTATTTAACATCCTCGAAAATGCCTTAGATGCGGTTTCACAAAGGCAAAAACGCGAATCCAATTTTCAACCTCAGATTTTCCTCGAAACATCCCTGAAAGAGGGGATTTTAGCCATTTCTGTTGGCGATAATGGAGGCGGAATCTCCCCAGAAATTGAAGATCATCTTTTTGAGCCTTTCCAGACAACAAAAACGGAGACTCAAGGAATTGGATTAGGTTTATTTATTAGCCAGGAAGTCATGGAGCGAATCGGAGGAGAAATCGCCGTCAGTACGGACGAAAAAGGGTCTTTGTGGGTGTTAAAAGTTCCGCCCACTTAATTTGTCAGCAGGGATTTAAGTGGGCAAATACAAACCCGAACTCTCATCAGGACGGGCGTGGAGGTAGCGACTGGTAACGGCCACGCTCGAATGCCCCAGTGTGGCCTGCACCAGGTGAATTTTCGCTCCTCCTTCTAGAGCGTGGGACGCATGAGCGTGGCGCAGCGAATGAGGAGAAACTGATTGTGCGATTCCGGCTCTTTTAGCCGCCGCCTTGACAATGCGATCAACTTGGTAGCGGTGCAGGTGGCCGTCAGAGGCGTGGTTGCGTGAGCGAAAGACAGGTTCAGAAAGTTTGGCTTCCCCTCGCAATTTAACCAATTCCTCCCACACGAGAGCGGGGAGAATGACCGTGCGAACTTTGCCTCCTTTCCCGCAAACGGTAATTAATCCCCGTTCGCCTTGTTCAGTTAGGTGTTCCCACTTCAATGCACACAGTTCACTGACTCTCAAACCCCCATAATAAAGCACCCTCAAAACTGAGCGATTGCGGGTGTTAGGCTCCAGGGCGATCGCCAGCTGTACCTGCATGGGGGTGAGAAGTTTCTGGGAGAGGTGGTCGGGGACGTTAGGGAGTTTGAGGAGAGCGCCCACATTAGTTGACAAAATTTCCACTTGAAAAGCAAACGAAAGCAGGGATCTAACGGCGGACAGAATGCTGCGGCGGGAAGCCGGGGCAAGTTGTTGAGATTCTAAATCGAGAGCAAAAGCTTGTAACTCGGCAAAGGAAACTAAAGGGAGGGGCTTGCCGACAAATTCGAGAAAGCGGAGTGCCGAACGGCGGTAGTAATCAACGGTTCGCGGGCTTTTTCCTCCCAGCCACAACCGCAGCAGTCCTTCGCTCGCTGTCGCGGCGGAGCGAGCCTCTGTTTTTTCCCCCGCGATCGCCTTCATGGCTGTTGCCCTGCCCGCACTGTCTTCCCATTTTCTCACAATCGAAGAACGAAAGTGACATTATATAAGTTTTGTCACATTCGTTCCTCAAGTCGTCTGCTCAAAGAAGCTTCGGGGAGTAACTGCCCGATTGGGTGGGTGGCTTGAGCAAGTTGATCATTGGCGGGTTGAGGTTAGCTGCCCTTAAATCGAGCGAGTTAGATCTCGTCCGCTCGATTTAAGGGAATTTTACAAATTTTGTCGATGAGATTGGAAGGATAAATTTTCCGTGAGTGGAAGGATAACATTTCCGTGAGATGGACTCAACTCCTGATTCTTACGTTAAGTTATCCTTTCCTTTCAGCATTTATTAGAACGATAATATTTCCGTGAGTCAACAATGGAAGCATAAGCTTTCCGTGGTGCCTTGGAAGCATATACCTTCCGTCACGGAAAAGTTATGGTTCCAATTACAGTTTCAACCCAGACGACCTTGGGCTTTCCAGCAACCTCCAATGCCGTGTACACGCCATTAACCTTACTTCAAAGCCTGCGAAAGCGTCGCTTCATCTAAAGGAAACGGAGAACTAGCTGCTTTCCTATCCCCCACACCCGAAAGAGCCTGGGGCAGCGCCCCGTCAGCCACTTCAGACCCCTTCTCAGGGAGCGCCAGGAAATCTTTAGCGGCTAAATAACGAGACTTCATGATCTCATCGGTAATCTTCGCCTTGACCGCCCTAGCAGCTAATTTAGGCTGAATTTTCTGCCAAATAGCCACTGAAGTCCTAACCGCGCCTTGAAACGGCTGATTCTGCTCTAAATCCGGCTTCTCCCTCAACGGAATGTAGGCTTTGGTCAACTTAGCAAAGCCAGGGACTTTCCCGCCTGTGTAACCAGGGTTAATAACGATGCGTTCCCCCATATCAAACTGAAGCAGGTCACTAGGGTCAAGCAAATTGCGAGTCTGATTCTGCTCAGAGACATTTTTCGACCCCCCACCTTTGCCCGTACTGTGGGAAGTCTGCTTGAGCTTGACTTCTTCTCTGCCCAAATACTCAGAAATTAACTTAGCACTATCAAGCTCTTGAGGATTGTAGACCAACTTGGACGCACAACCGCCCCAAATCGCCTTAGTAAGCTCTTTGCCATAAAGCCTTTCCATCTGAACAATATTCTGGAAACCCAACACCGTACATAACCCCCGCGAGCGCATCTCATTGAGCCAATTGACAATGCGCGGCAGGTTGAGGGTGGGAGCCTCGTCAAGTAAGAACACGAGCGGGTCGCTGCGCTGTTTGGCACAATTGCGCGAAATGATGAGATCGATAATGGTGGCCATTAATGGAGCAATCACGTCCCGCGTCTCTTGGTCTAGCCCCAAAACCAACAACTGCTTGCCCTGC
>JBGTNM010000201.1:0-3819 GCA_041743025.1 Microcystaceae cyanobacterium | reverse complement strand
CAGGTCGTCTTGTCGTGGGAACAGATTCAACAAGATATTAACAATTGGAACGATGGACATAACGTTATCCTTCATGAATTTGCCCATCAGTTGGACTCCGAAGAGGGAAAAGCACAAGGGGTTCCGATTTTGCCGAACAATTCTGAGTATGCTCTTTGGGCGAAAGTGATGTCCTGTGAATATCAACAACTTTGTCGTGAAGTTGAGCGAGGAGCCAAAACCGTCATTGACGCTTATGGTGCGACGAATCCTGCCGAATTTTTTGCCGTGACGACGGAGACCTTCTTTGAAAAGCCGCAGCCATTGCTAGACAGGCATCCGGCACTTTATCGACTGCTACAACGCTACTATCAACTCAATCCGCTTCAATGGATTTAGGAGCTAGAGTGACGAAATCTCAGTTTCAGGGGGCCAATCGGCTCGGTTCAGGCGATAAACGAGGCAGTCATCGTTACCGAACCGTCGATGCTCGATCAATTGGAAGCCAAGGCGTTCATAGAAGCGGTGGGCGCGAGTATTACTGGCAAGCGGATCGACGAGTACAGCCGTCACAGATGGGTCGGCGAAACATCGGGTAAGGGCAAGCTGCATCATTTTCGTTCCGTAGCCTTTGCCCAAATCGGTCTCTTCCCCAATCCAAATGTCAATGGCACGAAGATCCGCCGTGACTTCACCCCAATAGTGGCTATCCTCAAGTGCTGGATCGATGATCTGGACAAATCCGAGGGGACGACCCTCAACTTCAGCGATCAATTGTTCCCTCCAATCGGGAGAGCGGTTAAGTTCCACTTCCCAACCCCAGTCATCATTAGGATCACAGAAAATCACATGAGGTTGCTCATCCCAGTGTCGCAATAAATCTAAATCCGAAGGAGTAGCGGAGCGTAGGTTAGTCACATTTGAATGTCTGTTAAATGTCAAACTGCTCGTAGTTTAGAGCATTCTTTCTGCCCTCACAGATAAATATCTTCTCGCTCTTACTCTCCCACTTCAGGTCTGTAAGGAATCGAAGACTGCGCCCCTAAACGAGTCACAGTAATGGAGGCAGCCAGATTAGCCAAAGCGATCGCTTCATTAAGTTCTTTTCCTTCTGAGAGTGCCACTGCTAAAGCACCATTGAAAGTATCACCCGCCGCCGTCGTATCTACCGCTTCTACTGGGTAACTGGGAATCAGTTGCGCGGTTTGTTCATTTTGCCTAACTTAAACAGGACTTACGCACAGACGCTATTCGTAGGGTGGGCATTGCCCACCTTACCCCTATAGATAGTGTTTGTAATTTAATTTTGCGTAAGTCCTGTTAAAGGCGAGTTGAGCCGCTAATTCCACAGTCGCCAGAGGAATTTCCAGTTGCAGTAAAATGAGCTTGGCTTGAGCGATCGCTGTTTGGGATCTTAGAATTTCCACCTCCTCTAAAGCCATATTCGCCCCAGAAGCCACCACAATTGCGTTTTCTCCCGCTTCATCAACAGTAATCAAGGCCACGCCCGATGGATGGCTGGGGTCGAACCAGAAATTACCCCCCACTCGATATTACTTAATTCGGGCTATGGGAAGTTAAGCTGTTCTGTCGCGGAAAAGTTATGCTTCCAGTCTCACAACCCAGTCAAAGTCGGGGTTTCAGTGTAGTGGGAATCGGGTCACAGAACTTAACAATTGTTACTCAAACGGAGGCTCTTCCCCGATCGCCTGATAAAAGGCCCGTTCGGCGGCGGTCGCCAGGGCCCGCTTGGCGTAACGCTTAAAGCTGGATTCAGATTTGTGGCGCAGCAGAGTGCGAGCTAACAGGCTATCCATGCCTTCGAGCAAAATTTTGGTAGCAAAGGTATGTCTGAAGCGGTGAGGGGTAAGGTGAGCAATCCCTGCCGTTTCCCCCAACGCTTTAATTAAATAGTAAATTCCCTGGTAGCCCAGGCGTGGGGAAGCTCCCGGAATGGGACTATGAGAGCGGAATAAAGGATTTTTCGGGGAGAACCGAGTGCCTTGAGCGCAGGATTCCTTGAGATAAGCATTGAGGGCGGTGCGGGCGGCGAGATTGAGCGGGACAGTCCCGCTACTGTCATCTTTCCCCTGCCGGATGTGGAGACGCACCCCGTCGTAGTCTCCCAAGTTGAGGGCGGCCACCTCTCCCGCTCGCAACCCGTGCAGCAGGACATAAAGAACGGCCAGATCCCGACTCCTCACCGAGGACGGGCGCTCCGACAAGGCTTGCAGCAAAGCTTCCACCTCCCCCTCGGTGAGGTCATAGGGGGGGGGTAAAGGCAGTTTGTGAAGGGAGACGGCCCGGGTTGGGTTGTTAGCTAGGGTGTCGGGATAGGCTTCCTGGAGCCAGCTAAAAAAGCTCTTGAGGGCTGACAGTGCCCGGTTGACCGAACTGTCTGCTAGAGAGGCTTGTAAGTATTCCTTGTAATGGACGATTTGTCGGGGGGTAATTTGGCCCCAGGGCTTGTCCGTCCATTCCCAAAAGCGCCTCAATTCTCGACGGTAGGCTTTTTGGCTGTTGGCGACCAGCGATCGCGCTTTGAGGAACTCCTCGACCCGCAGCCAACGTAACTCGGTCGGGCCACCAGAAGGCGAACCCGACCAAGGAGGGGGCTTCCTTGAGCGAGCGGGGAGGGTCATGGGGAAGGCGGGGGACTGATCTTTTATTGTCTCTTAAATCAACCCTCCGAGCGAGAAACCCAGGTAAAATAACTCAACATTATCTTACCTGTTTTACCCTCAAATCCTTACCCATTGCTCAATTTGTCCCTTTTCTTCAGCTTTTGACTCTCCCTTGAGAAGTCATTGAAACCATAAGATGGAACACAGAAAAATTAGGGCTTTAAAGACAGCGACGCGATCGCTCTCGTTGCCAACAAAATTGTAAAATACCGCAATATTATGGTTCCAGTCTCATCATGCAAGGTGATGATTCCGGTGACAAAAATCGCCGTCAATAGAGTGTACGCTCCATTCACCTCATTTCAAAGCCTGAGAAATCGCTGCCTCATCTAAAGGAAAGAGAGAACTGACCGCTTTCTGTTCAGAAAGAGACTGAGGAAGCGCCCCGTCAGTCGGCTTCTCTGGCTCCTTCTCAGGGAGCGCCAGGAAATCTTTAGCGGCTAAATAACGAGACTTCATGATCTCATCGGTAATCTTCGCCTTAACCGCCCTCGCCGCCAATTTTGGTTGAATTTTTTGCCAAATAGCCTCTGAAGTCTTAACCGCCCCTTGAAAAGGCTGATTTTGCTCCAAATCCGGCTTCTCCCTCAACGGAATGTAGGCTTTGGTCAGCTTGGCAAAGCCCGGAACCTTCCCCCCTGTGTAGCCAGGGTTAATGATCACGCGCTCCCCCATATCAAACTGAAGCAGGTCGCTAGGGTCGAGCAAATTGCGAGTCTGATTCTGCTCCGAGACATTTTTTGACCCCCCTCCCTTACCCGTACTGTGGGAAGTCTGCTTGAGCTTGACTTCTTCTCTGCCCAAATACTCACTAATGAGCTTAGCACTATCAAGCTCTTGAGGGTTGTAGACCAACTTGGACGCACAACCGCCCCAGATAGCCTTGGTTAACTCTTTGCCGTAAAGCCGCTCCATCTGAACAATATTCTGGAAACCTAACACCGTACACAGCCCCCGCGAGCGCATCTCATTGAGCCAGTTGACAATGCGCGGCAGGTTGAGAGTAGGAGCCTCATCAAGTAAGAACACGAGCGGGTCGCTGCGCTGTTTGGCACAATTGCGCGAAATGATGAGATCGATAATGGTGGCCATTAATGGAGCAATCACGTCCCGCGTCTCTTGGTCTAGCCCCAAAACCAACAACTGCTTGCCCTGC
>JBGTNM010000200.1:0-10414 GCA_041743025.1 Microcystaceae cyanobacterium | reverse complement strand
GCTCTCTAAATTAATAACCATATTAGATGCTATCAAAGCTGAGCGGGAAGCTCTAGGAACAGGTAATATTAAGGGTATATATAACATTTGGGTTGTCAATCGTCCTCGTCTGACGGTTCAATGGGCGGATGATTGATTTCTTCTCTAAATCCACGCAACGTTTTGCCTAATGCTGCTCCAATTTCTGGGATTTTTTTGGGCCCAAAGATGAGCAGTGCCACTCCCAGAATGATCGCAATCTCCGGCCATCCTAAGCCAAACATAAAACCCTCCTAAGCTTTAATCATTTTAGACGTTGACAAAAAGGGGCAAATTCTAGTATATCATATCAGTTATGACAACTATTCAGAGAATTGTTATATAACAATCCTCAATGATTTGTAAAATTGCCTCTTGCCTCTCCTCACCAAAATATTACAACTTATAATAGGCTCGCTATATCTTTCGCAATGTTACTGAATTAGCCGAAACACTTGACAGTATCTCAGTCCATCCTTTACTCTCAGCATGGGAAACAAATTGTTTATGGCGACTGCCCCACACTTTTATGACTCCCTCAAAAATTCTGATTTTTCTAGCTTTAGGAATTGTTTTATTTAAATTTATTGCCTCTTTACTGGGTAAAGGAAATATACCTTTCCTAAATCGAATTGTGACGATTATTCTCGGTTTTTTTATTACGTTTGAGCTATTGCAACTGGGACGCGCTCTTTTAACTCACACTTAATTTATCTGAAATAGATTTGCTGGGGATTAATTAGGAGTTAATGCAATGGTTTCAAAAGGAATTTATACCTTAGCCAATGATGTTGTTTACGATCAGTTGGTTGCCCTACTTAACAGTATAGAAGTCAACGTTAGTGCTGATTTACCTATTTGCATTATTCCCTACGACGATCGCTTAGAAAAAGTTAAATCAGAAGTTGCTAAACGTCCTAATGTCACTCTATTTAATAATTTAGATTCTATCCAACGCTGGGAAGATTTTGCTCAGCAAGTTTGGTCGGCTCATCCGCGAGAAAAAGAACCTAAAACTTCTCGTCCTCGCTGGTATAAAGGTCACCTGCAACGGAAATTAGTGGCTTTTGATGGAGAATTTGATTATTTCGTTTTCTATGAGGCTGATAATTTAGCCATGAAGCCGGTAGAAGATGTATTTACGAAGCTGCAAGACTACGATTTTGTCTTTGATGACTGGGAACACCGCAAACCCGACGCTATTTTTGCTTTGAATATTTCCCTGATAGAAGCAACCAGTTCTTATCGAGAAGCAGAGATCCGTCCCAAAGTTCATGATGCTAGTTTTTTTGGCTCTAAAAAAGGATTATTTTCTCCAGATAAACTGAGGGAGATCCAACATAATTTAATCGAAAATAGAGAAGTAGAATGGATCAATCGAATTGGTTGGTGGGATGATGTTTTTTTGTTTAATTATTTAACATTACGTTGTGATCGCCCACTTTATAATTTTACGCAAAGTCCTGACGGAAAGGAGAGAACTGGCAACTGTGCTGAGATCGATCCCTTTGTCAATATTGATAATGTTCTCTATAATGAACAAGGACTAAAACCAATTCATCGCATTCATTACATGAACTATTCTTCTAGTGATTTTGCGCGTTTATGTCAGGGAGAAGACGCAGATATTCGCTACAAAGATGTCTTTTTACATTACCGATTTCTCAAAGAACCCGCCCAAAAACCCCAACACTTAACCCCCCCCAATCCCCTGACACAAGTAAGTAGAAAAATGAATATTTTGATGAACAAAATTAAACGAACAATTTCTTGAAATTTATCAACTATCAACTATTAACTATTAACTATTATATGCCGAAAGTTAGTGTTTGTATTCCCACCTACAATCGCGCTCAATTTCTGACTTACTCAGTACAAAGTGTTTTAAATCAAACCTTTACTGATTTTGAATTAATTGTCTGCGATGACGCTTCCTCAGATAATACGGCTGAAATTATTCAACAATTTAACGACGCTAGAATTCACTACATCCGCCATTCGCAAAACCTCGGTCGCAGCCGAAATATGTGTTCTGGATTTGAAGTATCTCAAGGTGATTACTTTATTAAATTTGATGATGATGATGCCCTAACCTCCGAGTTTTTAGCCAAAACAGTGCCCATTTTAGAGCGAGAGGCAACCGTTGATTTTGTCTGTACTAATCACTGGATTATCAATCGAAATAACGAACGGCTAGAAGCGGTAACGCAAGAAAATTCCACTCGCTGGGGAAAAGATAAATTAGCTGCTGGAATAATTCGTGATTTGCTCTGGCAAACTTTTTATTATCAAAGCTTACAAGTAGGTTCAACCCTATTTCGTCGCTCTGTCCTAAAAGCCGTTGGCTATATGCGTCCCCAAGCCGATGGTTGTGAAGATTTTGACTTGTTAGTTCGCTTAGCTTTAGCCAAAAAACAGGCATATTTTTTGCCAGAATTATTAATGGAATATCGCTTTCATGGCGGACAAACTAGCTTAAAGCAGAATCTGCATTTTTTAAAAGCTAAATTATTCTGTATTGATAGCTATCAATTTGAAAATGAAAGCCTAGAGCAGCAACGAATCGTTAAACTCGCCCAAACGCAACAAGATTTAGGCTTGAGGCTGATAGAACAAGGAAATGCGCCAGAAGGACGCGAACTTTTGCAGAAATCCGGGCGGGTACTCGGCAAGTCTCGGCGGACTGCGCTAGGATGGTTAATATCTTATTTACCGCTTAACTTGCGCCAGCAAATCTTTGAAAGATTTCGCCAAGTTCGCCCTCAAGACTATACTGAAAAAGTGCGTTCCCAAACATAAAAATTTTGCTGATAATTTTTATATAACTTAATTGACAGTTTACGAATTCTAAACAGCATGGGAAGCCGCAATCACAATTTTATCAGTTCCCCAGACGGCCAGGAGCGCATTCTCGTCGTTGATGATTTTTACGAAAATTTAGTGCTGATTGAATGCATCCTCGAAGATGCTGGATATGACTTTATTTCAGCGCGTTCTGGCCAGCAAGCTCTCGATTTGATTGAAAAGGAAGCTCTTCACCTCATTTTATTAGATTTCATGATGCCGGAAATGGATGGATTTGAAGTAACAAAACGCATCCGCGAAAATCCTGCTTTACCATTCATTCCCATTTTGCTGATGACGGCCCACGATCAACCCAGTGCCGTCAAAGGATTGGATTTAGGGGCCGATGATTTTATCCGCAAACCCCTAGACATCGACGAATTGCAAGCAAAGGTGCGATCGCTGCTGCGCCTCAAGCACAGCGTTGACCAACTCGAACAAATGTCTAGAATGCGCGAAGATTTCGTCTTTCGCCTGACTCACGACCTGCGGATTCCCCTCATGGCGGCCGAGCGCTTACTAGAACTGATGCAGCAAGAAGCCTTTGGCGAGCTACCGCAACCGATGCAAGAGGCACTTGCTACGATGCGCCACAGCAATCACAACTTACTTTCTTTAGTCAATACCTTAGTGGAAGTGTACCGCTACGAAGCGGCAGGTAAAACACTCGCTTTTGTTGAGGTCGATCTTGCCGAACTGGTCAGTGAGGTGGTTCAAGAACTCAGTCCTCTCGCCAAAGACAAAAGACTCTCACTGACGCTAGAAAAACCCGAAGGTATGCAGTTTGTCGTCAAAGGCGATCGCTTGGAACTGCATCGACTGTCGAGCAACTTGGTAGGAAATGCCATAAAATTCACTGATAGCGGTTCGGTTGAGGTTTCTCTCAACAACACTCCCCCCTGGATTGTTTTAAGCGTGCGCGATACCGGCCCTGGAATTTCTCCCTCCGAGCGGCAGTGGCTGTTTGATCGCTTTCGCTCTGGTTCTCATCGCCTTTCTGGGAGCGGTTTAGGGCTGTATCTGTCTCGCCAGATTATTGAATCTCACCAAGGCACGATTGATTTAGGATCTGAACCGGGTAAAGGCAGCATCTTTATCGTTCGTTTGCCTGTATTGGCTGAATAACAAGGAAGAATTTTTTATTTCCTAGCCTCTAATCCTGAGCCTCCTAGCCTGTAACAAAATGCAATCTGCAATACATTGCGATCCCCAGTTTTAATTTTTCTGGTTAATACTGTACATAGAAGGTTTTTCAAGGCAAATTAAGAGGCAGTTAGTGGACGCAGCAAAGCACGAGCCAGTCAATTTATCAGTTTCTGTAAACTCTCCAGAACAAACTCATTTCGAGCGGTGTCTCCAACGATTGGAACAAGAGGTACTGCGGATGGGAACGCTGGTAGAAGAATCTTTTCGCCTCGCTCATCAATCTTTATTTGAGCGCAATCTCGAAGCGGCGGCTAAAATTACCCCTCTCGACAAAAAAATCGACCGCTATTACCGTCAAGTGGAACTCGATTGTTCGACTTTGATGACCTTGCAAGCCCCTGTCGCTCAAGATTTGCGCCTGCTGAGTGCTTTTATGCAATTAGTGCGCGATTTAGAGCGGATTGGGGATTATGCCAAAGACTTAGCCGAAATTTCTCTCAAAATCTTTAATTATCCCCCCCATAAATGCATGGACGAAGTGGAAGCCATGTCTCGCCATACGCAAATGATGCTCGCTACCAGTCTCGTGGCGCTGGCCGATTTGGACGGTACTGCCGGACAGCGTGTCAAGCGGTTGGACGATACGGTAGATGATGCTTACGATCGCCTTTATGAGATCTTGGCCTATCAGCGAGATATCAAAGGTGTCGTCGAGCCACTTCTTTTATTAGTTCTGGTGATTCGTCACTTAGAGCGCATGGCCGATCACGCTACCAATATCGCTCAGCGCGTTTCTTACATCGTCACCGGACACCGGGGTTAGGGAATGGGAAAGGGGGAAAGGGTAAGGGGGAAGGGCAATTACCCTTGAGACTGTTTTAATTTTTATGAAATCCTGACAATTCTTTCGTAAAAATGTAAAAATAGATACAGAATGAAAGTTTGTCTCTTAACTTTTCTCAGCCTTGAGGATGAGTTTGTCGGCTCGACAAGTTCTTAGAATAGCGTTTGGTTGGGTTTGCTGTCTTTAAGAGAGACTCATTATTAAAACGGATTTAAGATAACCACTGGAGGAAAATTTTCATGCAGCTTTCATATCGAGGTGTTTACTACGACCCAACTTCCGCCACTCTAGATATGCTTGAAGGAGAAACAATCGGCAAATATAGAGGGCAAGAGTGGAAATATCACTATCCTAGACACATTCCGCACTTGCAACCCAAATTGTATCGACAATATCGCGGGATTGCCTACAGTAGCCGTCCGTTTATCCCCAAAGTCGAAAATTCTCCCCATCGACAACCCAACGCACTCGGCAATGGCTGTCCGGTTCCTCTCCCATTCCCGCGCCAAGCAGCGATGAGTGAAATTAGTCAAACTCACCTCGAAAATCTTCGGCGTAACTTAGAACGCCGTCTAGAAGCCGCTCAAGCCAGAGGAGACGAACAATTAATCCAATTACTCAAGCAAGAATCTCAGCAACTCGCTTTGAATTTGTAAGAGAGTATTTATAGGCTCCATCGATTTGTTATGCCGCGATCGCCACTAACCTTGATTCAACTCACAGTCAACAGTTCGTTCAGCTTGTTTTTCAAGTCTGGGGAAGCCATCAGTGGATTGTAGACTTCACCTTCGTAGGGCTGCCAAACATAGCCAGGGCAGAAGGAGCGAAAAGTCGAAGATATTCTGATCTTTTGCCCAACCTCTATGGCTAAAACTAAGCCTGGAATGAGCAGATCAAGGGACTCTTTCAACAATTCACTGTAGGTTCTAAATTCATCGACTTCGACCCCGACTAAGGCATACCGGAAGACAGGAGCAGACCGTAGATGTTGGTATAAGAGAATCCCCAACTCTGTCATCAGGTAAGCACTTTCAGGAGTGACTATTCCAACTTCACTGAGGTTGTTGGGGCAAACCCGACACCACCAGTTTTCCTCAATGTCTTGGAAAGTGTCTGCACGACATTGGCATTGGCGACTATTTGAGAGTATCCAGGTTGTCCCCTCAAAATGCTGAGCAAATTGCATTGCCTTGTTTTTATCCGATCCGCACTCTGCCGACAAACTGAATATCCACGCCATTCTTAGGCTCTCCCGTAACTATAGTGATAAAAAAATCTTATAGATTAATGTAGGATGGGTTAGACGGCAGTAAGCATTCAAACTTAATTAGAAATCATCAATCCGTCGTAACCCATCTTTCAATGGTTGTTGTGTACATATCATATATTTTAGATAATTCTGTGTATTCGTCAGCTAAACGATTATGCAATAATTTAAGTTGATCACTATCACCATATATATCACTTTCTTGTAAATCTAAATAATTTAAATCTAAATAATTATCATCTCGTAATCGTTCTTCATTAGGTGGTTCCTTGCAAAAATAACTTATAAGGTTACTTATTCTTTCTCCAAGATTTAAAAACTGGCTAGCACGTGTATATAACAATGAAATTTCTCGCTCATTTAAGCTAAAGCTAATAAATGTACATATAAAAGTCACTAAAATAGCACAAATGGCACTAATTGTTTAAAAAGTTCAGCTAGTTCAGTCATTTTTTTGTATTCCTTGATAAATTCAACATTTTAACCTTAAACTTAAAGTAAATAAACTTTTGAAAAATAGCAACCAGTCCCTCCAGACCACCCTGTTGTTTGGCTTTGCTAAACGGCTGAAAGTCTCTCTGCAAAAGACTTTCAATATTATTTATAAGCGCAGCTTATAGGTTTAGGGTATATAGAGACATAAGACGAATTCCAGATAACATTCAATATTAGGGTTTTATCCAGATATTTGCTCTATTTTGTCATACTTTGTAACATGGAATTGCCTCCTAAAAAACTGCTAGAAATTGTCAGAGATTTGGAAACGGAGAGGTAGTAACCGGAATTTCTTCGGTTCTCTCAGGAGCTTTCGCTCCAGTTGCAATAGCATGTACTGCATGAAGAATATCGGCTGAGTAGTACCGATTGCCACAGGTATCACAAACACCCATCGTTACATCTTCGAGAATGACAAATCCATCTCTATGTTTAAATGCTTCGCGCTTAACGATGCGGGGCTGAACAGTTCCTTCGCAATACTCACATCTGTATCCGTACATATGATTAGTCCTTAAGTTCAGTGACTTCATAAACCGTGATGATTAAGTAACGTCCGGTGCTAGCGAAACGTCCAACCACTCCAACAGAGGTTTGTCGATCTAGTGCAGTTCCCACTACTACATATTTTGTACCCCTGGGGTCATCTTTTTCAACCCGGATGACTTGACCATTAAAAATAGCTTCCTCTACATCCAAGACAGTCAGTAAATCTTCAGCCATTTCTTCCATCGCGTGGGCTGTCATATCGTACTGGCAAAGCTGAATTTTCTCTCTGATGCGGTCAATATCACGGCGAGACACTTGCTTATTCAGGTTCACATCCAGTTAATCCTATCAAGCTAATATACTGTTTGATGAGCTTAATTTCCTTCAATCTGAGTATATTGGAGTCAATCATAAAAATCATGTTATACTAGTCGTAGTCGTTATGAGTTTGAATAAGTAGGAGGCGCGATGGCGATCGCAGTAGAAAACTTGGTCATTGTTGGTTCTGGCCCGGCAGGCTATACGGCGGCAATTTATGCGGCCCGAGCCAACCTCAAACCGGTAATGTTTGAAGGATTTCAAGCTGGCGGCATTCCGGGAGGACAGTTAATGACCACCACTGAAGTCGAGAATTTTCCGGGTTTTCCCGAAGGCATCACCGGGCCAGAATTAATGGAACGCCTGAAAGCACAGGCCGAACGCTGGGGAACCCAATGCCATACCGAAGATGTCATAGAAGTCGATTTGAGCCAACGTCCCTTCACCGTGCTATCTAGCGAACGCGAAATCAAAACCCACAGCCTGATCATCTCCACAGGAGCAACGGCAAAACGTTTAGGACTACCCAGCGAAGAGCAATATTGGAATTATGGCATCTCTGCCTGTGCGATTTGTGATGGTGCGAGTCCCTTGTTTAGAGAGGTAGAACTCGCCGTTATTGGCGGGGGAGATACCGCAGCCGAAGAAGCCATCTTTTTAACGAAATACGGCTCTCACGTTCACTTGTTAGTCAGGCGCGACTCAATGCGAGCGAGTAAAGCACTGCAAGATCGTCTGTTGAGCAATCCGAAAGTCACCGTTCACTGGAACACCGAAACGCTTGATGTTTTTGGTGACAACAACCGCTTAGAAGGCATCAAAATTCGCAACAACCAGACAGGAGAAGCAAGCGAATTAAAAGTCGGTGGACTGTTTTACGCCATCGGCCACACTCCCAATACCTCTTTGTTTGCAGGACAGCTAGACCTTGATTCTGTCGGTTACGTTGTCGTGGAGCCAGGAACCGTTGAAACTAGTCTAGAAGGGGTATATGCTGCCGGAGACGTGCAAGACCACGAATACCGCCAAGCGATTACAGCAGCCGGAACAGGCTGTATGGCGGCACTGTCAGCAGAACGCTGGCTATCCGAACACAATCTGATTCAGGAATACCGTCATACGCCAACCTCTCCTGAAGCCTACGAACAGCAAGTCACCGCTCAAGCCGAAACCGCCGACGATACAGAGGAAACCTTTGATGTGAATCAGACGCGACATTGGGGAGGTTATGCCTTGCGGAAATTATTCCACGAAAGCGATCGCTTGTTGATCGTCAAGTACGTCTCTCCCACCTGCGGCCCTTGCAAGATGCTCAAACCTATCTTAGATAAGGTAGTAGATGAATATGACGGCAAAATCCATTTTGTCGAGATTGATATCGATGCCGACCCCGAAGTCGCCAAAATGGGTCAAGTCGTCGGCACACCCACTATCCAGTTTTTCAAAGATAAGGAAATTGTCAAAGAAATGCGGGGAGTTAAGCAAAAGGGTGACTATCGCCAAGTAATTGACAGCTATTCATAGCCTAAAATACCTTCTAAGCGACCCACAAATGCTGTGCAAAACGTATCGCAAAACTGACCAGTAAAATGACAAAAAATCCTATCATGGCGTATCCCCAACGACGATGACGGGACAAGAAAACTCCCAAAGCTAAACTGAGAGAAATAATGCCATAAACATAGCGATTAAGAGAACTTGTTCCTCCTGATGCTAACAGCAATCCTAACGCGCAGAATCCATAACTGACGGCGACTAGGCTTAATTCCCGCCGTAAATGCCACAGGAGGTACATCCCCCCCACAATTGAGAGCGTATTAAGCAAAGGATCGCCCACTAACAGCCACAAAATGAAGAAAAGGGTAAAAAAGCCATAATCGAGCTTTTCCTTGCTTAATTTAGCCCGAAAATGCCACAGTGCATATCCTATTAAACAAATTACGCCAAAAATGATCGGATGAGTGGGATCTTTAATTCCTCCATGATTCCAGTTTGCTCCTCCTGCGACAATTTCAACGATCATGCGTCCCCATCCCACCCAATCAAAGCCTCGACTGCGTTCCCATTGGGTATGTTGTACGGTAATAAAAGCCATAGGATCTCGAAACTGTAACCAACAATACAGTCCGTATAAACCAACTCCTATGCCACTGAGAAAACTGGCAAAATACGCTTTAAGGGGATATTTTCTGACGAAAGCAGTCAATAAAAAGGCAGGAATAAGAGCCAACCCTGTAATTCGAGCAGCAGTGGTCAAACTTCCCCAGACAGCAGAGAACCAAAACCGTTGATTGTCAAAGCTTCGTAACGCTAGGGTACTGAAAAGTAAAAAGATTCCCTCACTATAAACCACACTGCCAAATAAGGACAAAGGACACCCAGCCAAGACAATTGTAGCCCATTTTGCTGCTTTTTCGCCGTGATGTTGTCTTGTCCAATCATAAAGAACGATTAATGTGACAAAAAATGCCAGATGATTGATCAAAGTTCCTGCTACTTCGGTAGAGACTCCTAACCCCATCAACAATCGGATAAGTAGAGGATAGAGAGGGAAAAATGCTACATTTGCACCAGGTTGATTATTGGGGAGAATTTCATAACCAGTCGTCGCAATCTGTTGATAAAAGTTGCTATCCCAAGCAGAAAAGACTTTCCATCCAAATTCTGCTTTAATTCCTCCCGATGGAGCCGCTAATAAAGGAGCAACCCCTAACATCACGAAAGCAATCAATCCCCGACTAAATAATCCTATTAATAGGGGAAATCTGATAGAATCTGGCAATAAATTTTTAAAATATTGTTTTTTTTGCAGAAAAATTCCATTTTCTTTTAAGTTGGTCATGCTAGCATCATTTTTTTAGCAAATCGGCGGGAAGCCCCGCGCTCTACCACGCTTCGTGGTGAGCGTCGGGGACGGACGCTAGAATGCCGGAAGACGCTTCCGGCATCGCGTCCTCATGAGAGCCGAGGGAGTTGATGGGGTTCGATGCCCC
>JBGTNM010000199.1:0-2146 GCA_041743025.1 Microcystaceae cyanobacterium | reverse complement strand
ATCACTTTTTTAGTTGTCAATCTTTCCAGACTGCAACGGCAGTTTTTGTCGCTTTATTTGTCTTTATTTCTTAATAGCAATACACTTGAACTAAACTGCCAAAATAATATTACAAAAAATTATATTCATAATCAATTTATTATAGTAAAACTTATTGCTCAGGAGGGAGATGATCCGCTTTTGGCAGGATAAATTTTTGAGGGATTTTTTCAGCAAACCCTAATTAGGTTTTCCTGGCCACGACTTTTCTTAGATACCAATATATTTATTCCTTAATATGTCAGCCAAAGATATCTTTCATCAATCGGTTTGTACGGCTCTCAAAAAAGATGGCTGGAACATTACCCATGACCCTTATTATCTGAAAGTTGGAGATGTCGAATTTTACATTGATTTAGGAGCAGAAAGATTAATTGCTGCTGAAAAACATGGTCAAAAAATTGCCATTGAAATTAAATCTTTTTTGGGGGCATCTGAAGTCACTGAATTTCATCTTGCTCTCGGACAAATTCTCAATTATCGGTTAGCCTTAAAACAAGAGGTTGTATTATGGAAAGAGTAAATTTAAACTATTCTCAACTCATTCAAGACATCCTTACCCAACATTCTACTAATGCCAACAACAATGAAACAGAACTTCAACTGCTTTTTGACACCCAACGTCACCACTACCAGCTTTTAAATATTGGTTGGAAAGAGCAAAAACGCATTTATGGCGTGATTATTCATGTCGCTCTCAAAGGTGATAAAATTTGGATTCAAAGAGATGGCACAGAAATTGGCATTGCCAATCAATTAATGGAGGCTGGGGTTCCTCAACACGATATCGTTTTAGGTTTTCAGGCTCCTTATAAACGAAGTTTAACGGCTTTTGCCGTTAGTTAACTCTCATCCCTTAACGAAAGGAGGCTGTTTGGTGTTGAAGGCAGCCGAGCCAAACAGCTAATGTTTATCTACTCAAGCGGCAATTCGGGAACTGTCACCATTGCATCTATCTTAATCGGTTTGCGATTGTCGGCTTCGGTCAGTTCGTAGGCTTGGTTATGCGATTCGATTTCATCTCTATGCGCCTCTACCCAAGGCGTGACGGTGGCATATCTTCCCCCGACTAACTGATGCAGGGTATTGGCGTTGATGTACCAACGTTGTAGCTTTTCGGTAGCGACTTGGCTGTTGTGGTGCTTAATGGCGAGGAAAGCTCTCCTCAATTTCTCGTTAGAGGCTTCGATGTGGCGGGTTCGCTTGAGTTCAGATAACAGCATTGTGCTAAAGTCTTTGCCTTCATGACGCGATCTGGCAAAGCCAGTGCCAAGGGCAGCGCAACCCTAACCTAAATTTAATTTCCTTCTTGACTGCCTCAATCACAAAATTCTTGAAGTCAGTATCTCCACTGTCTGACATCGCCTCAGTCAATGGCTCTTGCCATTGCTCGTTTAACCCTAAGACTTCAGGGGTGATGTCTGTCTCTTTGACGGAGACGGGTGCTTGGGCGGTTTCGAGGAACCTCATCAAAGCTTCGTCTTGCGTGGCAGCTTTGACTTTTTTTTGATAGGCGACTATCTTTTCTTTGACCTGAGATGACACTCTCACTGTCGTCTTTTTGGAACTTTGTTGCGGTTTTTGGGCGTTTTTAGGCGAAGTTGGGCGGCGGGTTGTCTGGCTACTGGTTGTTTTGGTTTTGGGTTCCATTTCTCTAAGTTTGTCAGCAATGACCTCGATGATTTTGACTCCACTTTGTTCCAACTTGATACCTTGCCTTTGTCCCTCATACTGCACGATGACACTATCCGCTATTTGATAGTCGAGGTAATACATAGCGGCATCGTTCCTTCCTGGTGTAGGTTCGTGTCCGTTAATCGCTTTGATGTAGACGAATTCCTTGATTTGGGGGGGACAGTAGTAGAAGACCGCTATTGTATCGTAGACGGCTCTGAGTCGTTGGAGGTTGACTTGTTTTTCTGCGTTGAGACTTTGTAGTGTCGGTACTAAGTCCGAGAAGTGTTTAATGACGTGAAAGCGCATCTTGTTTTTGAACGGTTCGAGTTCTCGGTCGTTGAGGTCGCTGGTCTTAAAGGTGTCTCTCAGGATTTGATAGCCCTCCAAGACGGTTGACGCTTCAATTAGTGTGGGCATTTCATAGATGCGT
>JBGTNM010000198.1:0-6658 GCA_041743025.1 Microcystaceae cyanobacterium | reverse complement strand
CTAGGCAATAAATTAAATGAGTTAAGAAGTAACCCAGAAGTTAGAACGAAAAATAAAGCTGGAACGAAAAAACCCGTTATAAAATTTCGCCCAAATAACTCTGGCAGTTTATCTAACACTAATCTTCTCCTTTTTTAATCTGCATCAAATCCTTCAGGCCCAGGAGCATCTGTTGTCGGATCTCCTAACAGTCCTGGAATGCCAGTCGGTCTGATTCTGAGTAACTGATCATTACCATACAACTGTTGTTGAATATATTTCCCAAAATTAAGGCTAATAGATGATTCTGATCTCTCAAAAAAAGGCCCGCCAGCAGATTGACGGATACCTAACATATCTTCTAAAACTTGATTGGCATTAGTACCAAGAGGGACAGTCAATAAAACATTTTGACTATTACAAGGCTCGCCTATATTAAAGACATAGCAAATAACAGGTAAGCGATTGACTATACCAGTCGTCAGATAAAAATTATTGAGACTTTCTCCATTTTCTGTTAAAGCTTGATTTAATCTTTCTGCCACAACATTACATTGAACTTCTGGAGAATAACCAGAACTGGAGAAGTAATCAAAATTAAAAGAAATCAACGAACTGGTTCTTTCTGCATCAGGTGTAACTGCTGCGATCGCACGATCAGCACACTCAAACTTGACAGAAGTCGCCAGAGCAGGGTAACTATCTAAAATAAATAAACTTGAGAAAATTAAACTAATTTTCGTGGTAATGCCGATAAAATAGTTAAGTTTCATTTTATTTCTAAACTCCTATGAACACTCAACCCCTTTCCCGCTTGGCTGTCCTTCGTATTCTCGATGCTAACCTAGACCGAGCTAGAGAAGGCTTAAGAATTATTGAAGAATGGTGTCGTTTTGCCTTAGAAAATAGTCAATTGACTGAAAATTGTAAACAAATGCGCCAAGAACTCGCTAAATGGCATACAAGCGAACTCCGCCTAGCAAGAGATACACCTAATGATCCTGGCACAGAACTCTCTCATCCACAAGAAGAAACCCGCAACCAGATTGAACAAGTGTTACAAGCCAATTTCTGTCGGGTACAGGAAGCGCTGCGTGTGTTGGAAGAATACGGTAAACTGTACCATCCTGAAATGGGAAATGCTTGCAAACACCTTCGCTATCAAGTTTATACCTTAGAAAGTCATCTCGTACAAAACCATCGCGCTTTAGCCTTTGAAAACGCTCGCCTTTACCTCGTGACTTCTCCTAGCGAAAACTTATTTTCTACCGTCGAAGCGGCATTACAAGGAGGATTAAAGTTAGTTCAGTATCGAGATAAAGAGGCTGATGACCTCACTCGCCTAGAAAATGCTCAAAAACTGTGTCAATTGTGTCATAGCTACGGCGCACTGTTTATGATGAATGATCGCGTTGATCTTGCGGTTGCTGTCAACGCTGATGGAGTACACTTAGGACAGCAAGACCTGCCGATTGCCCTCGCTAGACAACTGTTAGGCCCCAACCGGATTGTCGGACGTTCTACCACCAACCCGCAAGAGATGGCCAAGGCACTGGCAGAAGGCGCGGATTACATCGGTGTCGGGCCAGTTTATGCCACGCCGACCAAAGCCGGAAAAGCGGCCGCAGGCTTAGAATACATTGAATATGCTGTCCAAAATGCCTCGATTCCCTGGTTCGCTGTTGGCGGGATTGATGCGAGTAATATTGAGAAAGTGAGGGAATCTGGGGCAAAACGAGTCGCTGTTGTGCGAGCTATCATGCAAGCGGAAAATCCAACCGTTATCGTGCAAGAATTATTAGAAAAGTTAAATTAAATACATTCATCAATGAATTCTCATGCTAATTTGGATTCTTCTGCCTCAACAGGGCGACTGCTAGCCATTTTGACGGCCAGTTTTTACGTGCTGTTTACCCTGTTACCCAACAGTAACAGTTTAATGGTGAGTTGGCCGTGGGTATTTATCTGGCAGGTGGGATTGTTGTGTCCGGTACTCTGGTTGTTGGGGTCGCTGTGGGTAACGCAACAAGTCAAAGGATTAGGCTTGCGATTAGACTGGGTAGTAGGGCTAGCTATGTTGGGAATTGCCATCTCGACAGCATTTGCTCAATTTCCTCAGCCAGCACGATGGTATGGATGGGCTGCTTTGTGTTATTTTGCGGCTCTATACGCGCTAAATTACTGGTTAGATGGGACAAAACGCCGCTATGCTTTACTTATTAACCAAGGATATTTAAACCTAGCGTTTATCGCCATTAGCCTCGTTCTCTGGACAGCGCAAACGCTACTGCCGGAACTCTCCCGACTCAATCAATTAAAACAAGCAGGCGTTAACGTTGCTTTTGATTTTTCCGCCGTCGAATTGCGAAATTGGGTTCCTATTGGACATCAAAACTACGTAGCAGGTTATCTTTTACTAGCACTCCCTCTACTGGTGGGATTAGCGGTACTGCAAGCTGGATGGCGGCGTTGGTTGTGGGTGGGGGGGGTAGGATTAGGGTTATTGAACTTGTACACTACCAGTTCGCGAGGCGGTTGGTTAGGATTACTGGTTCTTTTTGGAGTTGGCTTTGCCGGGTTGCTGTGGCGGAGTCGAATTCCGCGCCGTTGGCTTGAATTGGGGGGAATTGGGGGATTAGGATTGATCGTCGCCCTCATCTTAGCAAACAATCGATCGCGATCGCTCATCGTTGCAGTGATGACAGGACAAGGTGGTGGTGAACTGGCTTATCGTTGGATTAACACCGTGATTGGCTGGCGGATGGGCAATAACTACCCTCTGACGGGAGTGGGATTGGGTAATGTTGTCCTGTTGTATCAAAAATACCGTCCTTTTTGGGCGGGGAGAGAGTCGGAACTCGCTTATCAGTTGCACAGTACCCCGGCACAATTGTGGGCAGAAATGAGCTTTTGGGGGATTTTAGCGATTAGTATCGGTTTTTTATTACTAATTTATTACTTTTGGCGATTTAGCTGGAATTTGTCTGATAATAGGATGGATTCTATTTTGTTAATCAGTCTTTTCAGTGGATTACTTGCCTACGGAGTAATGAGCCTTACCGACTATCAGTTAGATAATGTGAGCATTAGTGGCACACTGATCGTTTATATGGTATGTATTGCCTCAATATTGAGGATAGATACAGAAAAACAGATAATTCAAACCGAAATCACCCCTTCCCATTCGCTCATTTCTTTCTCTGCTTCCCCCCGCTTATTAACCTACGGTGGACTCGGACTGCTCTTTGTGGTTATTGTTTGGTTAATTCCGATTCATCGTGCTTGGCAACTCTCGAACTTGGGATTTTCGGCGTTAAATGAAGAAAAGATAGAGCCATTTGTCAAGATATTAACGCGATCGCATCAACTTGCTCCTTGGGAATCTTATTATTCTTATCAGTTAGGCTGGAATTTGGGCAATATAGCTCAAAAAATACCAGATACTCAAATTAGAGAGCAATTCCTTTCTGAAAGTGTGAATTGGTTTCTCAAGGGCAATAAAGCTTCTCCTTTTCAGGAATTTGGACAGAGTAGTCTCGGATGGTTGCAACTGGGACGTGATCCCAAAATGTCCACTGATGCCTTTATCCAGTCTATCCGCTTAGTTCCTGCCAAACGCGGCGTATTTTATGGGTTGGGTTTGAGTTTGTTAGTACAGGCGAAAACAGATTTAGCGATTGAAGCGTTTGCTTTAGAGGGAATGCGAGATCTCCTTTTTATTAGCAGTCCAGTCTGGAAATCGCCCAATTTATCACCAATTTACCCGCAAATCCTCGAACGGATGGTAGCTTACTATACGCAATGGCTCAAAACTGTTTCCCATCCTGACCTTAAGGCAATATTGCACCGCAGTCGAGGAGGCGTTTTTTGGTGGCAAGGGAATTTTAGCCAAGCGCATGACGACTTAGACCGCTATGGTACACCATTAAGCCAATCTCTGCTAGCGATATCTGAAGGAAAAACCTTGTCAAGCAATGATTTGCAACCCCTGATTATGCAAGCTTGGAACGCGCCAGCACAGCGCCGCAATTTGCTTGAGCGAGCTTGGATACAAGCCACCAATACACTGGTTTCTCGTGAAATCTCGGAGAAATTGCTGATTAGCATGGATAAGTCGGACAGTTTTTACCAATGGCTCACCCAGAATGCACCTGATTTAATTTATCGCCGCCAACGTTTAGGATTTGGCGTTCTCAGTCGTCACATTGATGGAGTCATCCCGCTCGATTTTTGGTTAGTTGTCGAAAATATGCCGATAAATACCTGGTTTAGCGAAATGCTTCCTTCACCTTTTTACGCTCCCGAATTAGATCGCATCTTACAACCTTTGCGCGAGGAATTATTAGAAAAAGCCCTAATTAAATAAAAATAAAGCAATGCCATGCCCCTACTTCTTCTGGGATTTCTGGACATCTTGGAGGAATTTAAAATCTGGCGTATGGTTCTTTTTCCATTGTTCGCGATCGCTGCGAATATTTTCCAAATGAGATGCTATATTATTTGAATTAACTAAAACGCCAAAATCATCTGGCATTTGTTCGGTTTGATATGATAAAACGCGATTCAAAACTAAACTACCGACTTTAGTCGTGTAGTGAGAACTATCATTATAGTTAACCATTTTTTCGGAAATGGGTTCAGTGGTTACACTGTTATAACCGGAAAAGTCCCAAACAGGCGTTACTTTAACAGCTTCACGCTTCCACTTTTCAAAAATAGGCCACAATTCTAGCAAGTTTATCACTTCAGTATCAGTCGCGTGTGCGGGAGAAATAAATACAATTAACTCGATATTATTTTCTTGACAAATTTTGACAATTTTTTTAAAAGCATTAAGCTTTTCTGGAGACAAAGTATAGTCACGATACCAAGTATTTTTATCTAAAAAAGCATTTAACCAATACTCAAAACTTTCAAGTATTTTCGATGGACTTGTCGAATTTTTTGAATGAGACTTCAAGTTGTGTTCTAGGGTTTTGTGACTAGCATTAAGTGCGTTAAACGAAAAAGTAGTTTTCCCAACATCTAGAACGGGAAAGTACCCATGCATATTATTTTTAATAAATTCTATTTCAGGATATTCAGCCTGATTAAACATATAAAAATCAATCCCTAAAATAACTGTTTTAGGTTTATTTCTATGGTTGTGAGTCACAGCATATTGTAAATAATACATCAATTCATCAATCCGCGCTCCCGTTATTCCTAAATTATGGGCTACTCCAGCATCTTTTAAAGCGGGAACATCAACATCAATTCCACTTAATACTCTAGATGAACCCAAAACAATCACATCAGGTTGAATACGTCGCAGTGCGAGTAACTTAGAAATTCTAATTTGGTTATTTTCATTAGGCTTAATTTTATTAAAACCGGTCACTCTTAATTCAAAATAGTTATAAGGATCAATGACAAGATTAATTCCAATTAAAGCAAAACTTGTCAATGCTAAAGTCAGTATAATAATCAGATTATATTGATAATAAAGTGCATCTTTTTTCATCACTTTTACTCTCCTAAAATTGAAAATAAAGAAACTCCGTAACTTGATTTAAAGAAAACAAACAGAGACACAATAGTAAACCAACGCCAACAGCAAGCCAACGACTAGGTGATAGTTTATTAATAATTTCATTCGTGTTAGGAAGGAAAAATACCGCTATCAATAATCCGGTTAAAAGAACAAGATTTTGTTTAATATTTTCCGATAAATAAGAAAACTTATCCCAAGCTTGAAGCTGAAGTCCAATATGAGATAGCCAAGCAAACCTGCCGTCTGTTCTACCGGGTATAACAACGCCTTCTAAACCAAACATTGCTTTTAATATTGCTGTAGCGTCCTGTAAGTTTTGCGCTCTAAAAACAACCCAGCCTACTACAATAGCCAGAAAAGTAATTAACCATCCAACCAGTTGAGGTAAGGTAAAATTGAGTTTGCGCCATCCATGATTGATTGATAAATAAACACCGTGCAATCCTCCCCATAACACAAAAGTCCAGCCAGCACCATGCCATAACCCGCCTAACAGCATAGTAACAATTAAATTGAAATAACGCCTTATCTCTCCTCGACGGCTTCCGCCTAATGGAATGTATAAATAATCTCGCAGAAAATAAGATAGCGTAATGTGCCAACGCCGCCAAAAATCTACAATGGAAATAGATTTATAGGGTGAATTAAAGTTAATTGGCAACTGAATATTAAACATCAATGCTACCCCAATTGCCATGTCTGAATAGCCTGAAAAATCAAAGTACAATTGCAAAGTGTAACTGAGTGCGCCTACCCATGCTTCCGTAAAGTTGACAGCAGCAGCGTTGTTAAAAACTAATGTAACCCAAGGCGATAAGCGATCAGCAATTAGCACCTTTTTAGCCAGTCCTAGACTGAATAAAGTTAGTCCTAGCGCCAAGTTTTTATGCGAGAAAACAAAAGAACGTAGTTGATGAAATTGTGGTATTAACTGATGGTGTCTAACAATTGGCCCTGCTATTAATTCAGGAAAAAATAAAACAAATAAACTATAAGTTGGCAAGCTATAATGCCGATCTTTGGTTTCTCCTCTGTAGACATCAACTAGATAGGCAATTTGGGTAAATGTGTAAAATGAAATGGCTAGCGGAAAACTTATTTTGGGGATTGTCCAACTGACATTAAAAAATGACTGAATATTAAACA
>JBGTNM010000197.1:0-6288 GCA_041743025.1 Microcystaceae cyanobacterium | reverse complement strand
AAATTTACAGTGTCTCAACTCAAACCGTCACTGATTCTCAATTATCAAAGTTTATTGATAATTATTTAGCGATTGACAAAAAGCTGTAACTCTATGAGGGGACTTATTTTCACCTTATCTTCTTACGTCGAACTCAGGTGTTGTTGGGTTTCGTTCCTCAAACGCCAGTTGCTACAACGGAGGTAAACTCCGCAACGCACTGGCTCCCCAACCTACAAATTTAGCTGATGGGCGATGCCCATCCTACGTTTACAGTTTATCCTAAATATTAGCTCATTTAGTTTGATAACCTATCCCTACTAGACTGATACCGTTAAAATTGAAATCAACACGACTCAGGAGACGAAAATGATGACTTTAGCCCAGATAAAAACCCTCTATGAACAAGATTTTGCCCTTTGGATTGAAGAAACGGTTAAACAGTTAAAATCGAGAGATTTTGCTCAAGTTGATTTAGAGAATTTAATCGAGGAGGTAGAATCTTTGGGAAAAAGTCAACGTAAAGCAGTCAGGAGTTTTTTAGTGAGATTATTAGAACATTTATTAAAACGGCGTTATGTTCTAATGTCTGACTGTTACCGAGGATGGGAGATAGAAATTAGAAATTTTCGCCAGAGGTTAAAAATTGAGTTAGAAGATTCTCCTAGTTTAAAAAATTTTATGCTAGAAATTCTTGCGAAAAGCTATGAAATGGCTTTAGAAAACGTTCAAGATAGTTATCCTGATATTGTTTTCCCTGATGTTTGTCCTTTTCCCAATGAGATAGATGAATTATTAACTAATAAATTTTGGGAAAATTGAATCATCGCGATCGCATCTTTTAATATTTAATCTAATGAGGGTTTGATAGAATAGTATTTATGATTAAATTGAAGGTAAGTAATCAGGATTCAGAATATCTTCTTGAGAAAAAGGACAGGCTTCGGGAAAGGTAGCTAACGGTAATTGTGTCTCTGTTTTAGTATCTTGTCGAGCATCTTGATAACAGTCTTCAAACACTTCCTCAAAATACCGTCTCAGACTTGGATTTTTTTTCAAAAGGCGTAATAAACGTCTTCGGTGTTCAACAATGGTGTATCGCCAACTGTTACTATCTTGTCTTTTTCCTGGTTGATATTGATATTTCAATAGGTGCATTAGAAGAATCGTTAAATTACTTTCAAGCGCATCCTTTTGACTTCTCCCCATATCCTTAATTTCTTCGATTAAATTATCTAAATCTAGCAAATCAAGAGAGCGATTCTGCAAGAGTTGAACCGTTTCTTCCAGCCAGACTTGATAATCTTGTTCATACAGCATTTTGAGAGAGGCAGTAACAGATTTTGTCTTCATTCTCAACGAGCAATTTAGATGTTTAATAGCTTAAAAGGTTTACCTCTTTTATTTTAATGCAAGATAAGAGTTAGGGATTAATAATTTATAGCTTGTAACTCTTCATCTAAGAGGGTTTTTCCTGCTGCTTTCTGCAATATCGAGGACGGCAAGGCGTTCCCCAAGCAACTTGTTCTTCAGGGATGTCGCTAAACACGCTACTGCGGGCACCAATAACCGAATTTGCGCCAATACGAACTCCCTGTGCCACAAAACAGTCTGCTGCCAACCAAACGCCGTTTCCTATCTCAATAGGAGCAGTTTTGAGTCCAAAAGCGCGATCGCTTAGATCATGACTGCCAGTACAAAGATAGCATTTTTGAGAAATAACGCATTGTCTGCCGATTTCGATGCGATCTAAGCTGTAGATAACGGTATCATCGCCAATCCAGCTATAATCACCCACAGAAACTTTCCAGGGATAGGTGAAACGAGATGTCGGACGAATTCTAACTTCTTTGCCTATATCTGCTCCAAAACGCCGCAGCAACCAGCAACGAAAACCGTGAGCGTTATGCAAGCTGAGGGGAAAGAGGATCGCCTGAACGAGCCACCACAATAAAATGATTCCTCCAGGACGACCACGATCAAACCCTGACTGATTGTAGCCTCGCAGATCTATCCAGGGTTCCGCATCTAACCGAGGAGGTGTCATATCAGTTAATAGTTAATAGTTAATAGTTAATAATTATCAATCAGTACTCCTATTCATTATCCATTATTCACTATTCACTATCTTATTGTGTAATTTTAGCTTGTGTAATTTTAGCGGGTTCGCTGAGAGGAGGAGGTGAGGGGGTAATAGAAGATTCAACCGTCGGAACGTTTAATTGCCCCCCAAAATGCTGCAATTCGTACAATTTTACCCCAATTTGGTACTCATACTGACTCAGTAGGCGACCGTAGATGTAACCTGCTCGACCATCTAAAAAGCCGAGACGAACAATATAGAACCAAATAAAGCGAAGCAAGGGCTTAAAAGGCAGTTTGACCCAAATTTTTTTCAAAAATCGCTTGCGTTGGACGGAATCACCAAACAACTTCGCTCCAATCGTCCCTTGGTCATCTTGTCCTGCCAGAAGATTGTAGTAGACGCGAGCTTCCCAGTTAGAATAACGATTGTGTCGTTCTAACCAATGATAAATATCTCGAAAGTCAATGTGCAGCATATCTTGAGTGAGGTAGCCTACAGTGCCTTGCAGGATAACGTGCTCGTGAACTTCATTGTCTCCGGTGTTGGGAATGTCTTCGGTGTGAAGGTTTTCGTAGCGTCCGCAGCGATGTTTGAACAGGCGCAAGTTCCAATCGGGATATTTGCCGCCGTAACGAATCCATTGTCCTAAAAAATAGACTCGGCGGTTGAGATAGTAGCCGTTGTAGTCGGGATTTTGAATGACTTGGGCAATTTCATTCCACAATTCGGGCGTAATGCGCTCGTCGCAATCGACAATCAGCACCCATTCATGGCGAAACGACAGGTTCTCCAGCGACCAGTTTTTTTTCTTGGGCCAGCGTCCGTTAAAGTGGAATTGAGCGACTTTCGCTCCATAGCGTTGAGCAATTTCACCAGTGCGATCGCTGCTTTGGGAATCCACCAAAAACACTTCATCTGCTAAGGCCACACTTTCGAGGCAAGCAGGTAAATTCAACTCTTCATTCTTGGCCGGAATGAGGACTGAGACGGGGACTTTTGCTGTCGTTGTAGACATTCGCTATCGATAAATCAATTTACTTTACTTTATACTAATTAATCTTCATGCTTCAGGAAAGCTTTAATTCCCGTCAGATAATTCTCGTCACCGGTGCGGCCAAGTCTGGCAAAAGCGAATGGGCCGAACGACAAGCCAAAAAATTCGATAAACACGTCATTTATTTGGCAACTGCCCTAGAATATCCCAACGATCCCGAATGGCAAGCCAAAATCGAACAGCACCGCCGCCGCCGTCCCGCTCACTGGACTACCCTAGCGGTTCCTTATGAGGTGAGTGAAACAATTTCTAGCTCGACTCCGCCTGCTTGCCTTTTGGTAGATTCTCTCGGAACTTGGGTCGCTAACTTACTTGAGCGTGACGAAGCTGCTTGGCACGCGGCAGTCGATCAGTTAATGGCTACCTTAAAACAAGCCAGTGTTGATGTAATTTTAGTGGCGGAAGAAACAGGCTGGGGTGTCGTTCCTGCCTATTCATCAGGACGGCAATTTCGCGATCGCTTGGGGGACTTAATTCGCCACCTCGGTGCGATCGCTGATACTGTCTATTTGGTTACGGGTGGCTACGTTCTCAATCTCAGCCTTTTGGGAGAGCCGTTAGGAAAGGATTAATTCTGATTTCCTCTGTAATGTTCGATAAACTCACCTATCAGAAATTGAAATTCTTCCTGTCCACGTCGCAGAATTTTATATGGGAGGATTATTAAAACCGATTATCGAAGACGAAGAAGGACAATATCGAGTTTATGATTTTCTCCCCGGTATCCGTAAAGTCCTCAATGCTGCTAAGCGATTGAGCCAGCGAGAAACACAGGCGTAAACGGACACATTTTAACCGTTAAAGTTTCCACTCTTAGGAACAGGCAAGTTATGATAAGTCTGTAATCCTGACGTTGAGATAGAAATACATGGACGCTAGCATCCTAATTGTCAACACCCTCATCAACTTTATCAATATCTACTTGGTGCTGATTTTTATTAGAATTTTGTTATCTTGGTTCCAGACGGCTGATTGGGCTAATAGTGCCATGTCCTTTCTTAGCCCGATTACTGACCCCTATTTAAACATCTTTCGCTCATTTATTCCCCCCTTGGGAGGTCTCGACCTGTCTCCTCTTTTGGCGATTTTGCTGCTGCAATTGATTTCTTCGATGTTAACCAGGGTTCCCGCGATGATGGTAGGATTCTAAATCGTTCTTCTTTAAAAAGTTGGGACAACTTTTGCCGTAAAACCCGATGCTTTAAATTTATCTAGCTTGAGCGGGGTAGATTGATTAGACGGGACGCTAATTCTCAGTTCAAAATCACTTACCCCTGGTGAAATTTCGTCAATTGCGCCTAAACGAGCGCGATTTTGCATGATGGGTTCGTTGTCAGCATCGTAAATGCGACCGAAAACATCGGCATCATAAACCGTTTTGCCAGAATCATTTTTAACCTGTCCTGTGACCATGTAGCAAGTCGCTGGCAAACTAGAACCGCCGCTAGTGACGTTTCCCTCTGCCAGTTCTGGGGGACAATCTTTGTAGGATAAATTTAATAGTTTAAGATTCGTCAGTGCCAGTGCCGGAGCGGGGAGAAGCCAACTCAACAGGCACAAAATAAGCCCTAGTATTGTAGCTGCGATCGCACGAAATCTCATAAGCTTTGTTCTCAATCTATATCATAATATAGTTACACAAACTGCAAAGATGAAACGAGAATCTGTAACGATACGTATTCCTGCTAATCTGCTGGAGCAAGCAAGGCAACTTTGAGAGAGCAGCGAGTTTTTTAACGAGATGCTGGTCGAGGCTATTACTCGTGAAGTGCGGCGGCGCAAAGCCTTGGCAGCCCATCAGCGTATTGTCGCTCGTAGCGCTGAAGTAGAAGCCAACACAGGAATTCAATCGAGTTCGGTGGATTTGATTCGTCAGCTTCGAGAGGGCGAGGGACGGCGTGACTAAGTGTATCGACGTTATTACGACAACACAGGCAGCAGGGTTTTATAGAGAGCTTTTCTTTTCGATGCTTACGGTCTGTGTCACTGTGATTTTAATTTACTTCGTGAAAATATTTGGTAATATTCAAGTGAGTATATTAACAATGGGGACAGATTTCAACTTACTAACATATGGTTTTCTCTGGGATACTTGTATCAAAGCATTTCGTGGGCAAGAATATTGGAATCGATTTTCTGTAGGCTCAACTTTTCTAAATAAATCAGTAATATTTTTTCTTATCTTCTTAGTAAATTTTTTAATTATGGTGTTAAATTTTAAACTGGAAAGTATAGTTAACGAAAGAATAGCTAACAATACAAATCCTGTTTGGGTAACTCAAGGGATTTTAAAACCTGCGATATTAACTTTGGGTGTTTGTAGTCTTATCCTTTTCTTGTTATTAAATTCTGCATGGAGTTAAATCATGAATTTAGTTTTAATAGTTGCACTCACACTGGTTTTATCAATTGCCGTTGGTTACTTTGGCATTGCCGTTGAATATGGCGTTAAAAAGCTTAAAGATAACCACTCTGAAAAATAGTCACATTCACATTATAGTCAAAAACGATGGAATTACTTTTGATACTTATCTTAACAGCTAGCTTATCAATCACAGTCGGTTATTTTGGTATTGCTGTTGAGCAGGGAGCTAAAAAACTAGCACAAAATCATTCCATTGCTAAAATAGTTGAGACAGGTCTTCTCTTTCCAGTTGTCGAAAAGTTTGTAGAGTTTGCTGACTCACTAGACAATATTCGTCAACAAGTTCAAACAATTCTTCATAGAGCAAAAATTGCAGTATATATATTTCTGGGAATTCTTGTTTTTATTTTAGTAATTAAACAGCCTTCTTTTTTAGTTTTAGTTATCTTAGGCTTAATTGTTGGGTTAATTTTTAAACTTAACAAACAGTAACCAGAAAATTATCTGCTATTAATAGTTAAGTATTAAGTAGGTTGTTGGGATGCCTGTACAAACAAAAGCTAAAGTACTGT
The DNA here is from genome assembly GCA_041743025.1 of Microcystaceae cyanobacterium. Classification (GTDB taxonomy): domain Bacteria; phylum Cyanobacteriota; class Cyanobacteriia; order Cyanobacteriales; family Microcystaceae; genus JBGTNM01. The sequence continues at coordinate 232 of JBGTNM010000197.1, read as the reverse complement.
CTCTTCTCCAGGAATATCAACAGGAGCTACATCGTTTTGGAGTTAGGCGTTGTGGCATTTTTGGCTCATTTGTGCGTGACACTGCAATCCACGATCAAAGTGATGTCGATATTTTGGTTGCTTTTGAGCCAGATCAGAAAACGTTTGATAACTTTATACGCCTATCTTTTTTTCTGGAAGATCTTTTTGGCAGAGCCGTCGATCTCATCACTATCGAGTCATTAAGTCCTTA
>JBGTNM010000196.1:0-4824 GCA_041743025.1 Microcystaceae cyanobacterium | reverse complement strand
TTTTAACTGCCGGCATAGTCATTTTACTCCGATAACGCGAAGGGAAATTCCCAAATCTTTATTCTACTCATTATAAGCCAGAATCATCGCTTGAGTGCCTTGTTCTGCCCCTTTGCCGCCGTCCATTTCACTGACAATTTTAAATAATTTATCGGCGAGTTCGACTCCTATTAAAGGGGTTTCTGTATCTGCCATCACTTCTTTAACCAATCGCAAATCCTTGAGAATGTGTTGAATCATAAAACCTGGATTGAAGTTAGATTCAATGATTTTCGGGCCTAAATTAGCCAGCGCCCAAGATCCTGCTGCTCCGGTACTGCAAACTTCTATGATTAAATTGGGGTCAAGTCCTTGCTTTCGTGCGAGTTCCATTGCCTCACACAAAGCTACCATGTGGACGGCGGCGAGTACCTGATTGCACAATTTAACTGCCTGTCCGCTACCAATAGGGCCACAATGCCGAATATTCTTACCCATTACCTCAAAATAAGGCAAGCATTCCTCAAAATCGAGCTTTTCCCCTCCTACCATTATTGTAAGCGTTCCTTGTTGCGCCCCAATGTCTCCCCCCGAAATTGGCGCATCGAGAAAGCGGAGATGCTTCTGTTGCAACTGTTCTCCCATCTGGCGGGCGGCGACACTGCCAATGGTGCTAAAATCGACGATTAATGCTCCTGATAGGGCGTAGTGAATGATCCCTTGCGTTCCCAATATCACCTCTTGAACATCGGGAACGTCTCCCACGCAAGTAAAGATAATGTCTGCCGTTGCAACTGCGTCTTGAATAGAAGAAGCAATGATTGCCCCAGCATTTTGGGCAATTTCGCTGCTTGGACGGTTAGGGGTACGATTCCAGGCACGAACCGGATAACCTTGCCTAGCCAGATTAGCACTCATGGGGCCGCCCATCACGCCAAGTCCGAGAAATGCTAGTTGTTGCGCCATAATAGGGAATGGGTACTATGATTTGAATGATTGAGGACTATGATTGCTGGAATAATTGACACCCGACACCCTAATTAATCGGTCATGGGGAATAATTGACACCCTACACTTTAATTATGAGCGATCGCGTTATTGAAATTTTGTCTGCTGAGGAAGTTCGCCGCACTCTGAATCGTCTAGCATCTCAGGTGGTAGAAAAGTCGGGGGATTTATCGCAATTGGTATTGGTGGGAATCTACACTAGAGGCGTACCGTTAGCTGAGTTATTAGCTAATCAAATCGAAACCTTAGAAGGAATAAAAATTCCTGTTGGCGCGATTGATATTACATTTTACCGCGATGACCTTGATCGCATCAAAACACGCACTCCAGCAAAAACCAAACTGCCGCTCGACTTGACGAGTAAAACAGTGGTTTTAGTGGATGATGTTATTTATAAAGGACGTACAGTGAGAGCAGCATTGAATGCGGTTATTGAATACGGACGCACTGAGATCATTCGTCTGTTAGTCTTGGTAGACAGAGGACATCGAGAATTGCCTATCCATCCTGATTTTACAGGTAAAAAGCTTCCCACCGCTTCTGAAGAACAGGTTAGAGTTTATTTACAGGCAACAGACGGACGGGATGCTGTTGAGTTAGTTAAGTATTAACAAAGTATATTAAACTCAATTGAGAAACGTTATAATAATTGCTCGTTGAAATTATTGCTAGTAAACTCGTGCATAAATTTATTGTCATTGATCAGTCACTTTGTAGTCTTCAAGGCCATCACTATGAATGCAGTATATCGGTTGCAGAAGCCGCTACAAGACAGGGTTATGAAGCAATTATTATTTCTAATCGGGCTTTTATTGAATCGCTACATCCTGACAATATCAGAATTATACCAGCGTTTGAGGTTGATTGGTTTGACAATCCACTAGGAATCCCACCATTACCCCGTTTGAAGCAAGTTTTACAACAGGGTCTTAATTTTTTGAGTGGGAATTCTTGGCTAAGAGTTTATCACAATTTAACGAAGAAAGTTAGATTTAAAATTTATTATATCAATCTAACTCAACCTAAATCAAGGTTATTTTTGGAAAAGGTACAAGGAAGTACCTCAAGGCTTTTAGAATGGATAAAACAAGATATATCGCTGCTAAGTTCAATTCCTTTGACGAATACTTTATGGGGTTTATTTAAAATTATTTGGGGTTTAATTAGGTTTGCTTTTAGCTTGGCATCTAAAAAACTGAATCAGTTTTTATCAAAGCTAGTAGCAATAAAATCTGTTCGCTTTATTGATACGTTATCTCAAGTTCTTAAAGAGTTACAAACTACCTCTGATGACCATGTTTTTATTCACACTGTCGGCATTGCACAAGTTGAAGAATTATATCATTATTTAAATAATAATACTTTCTCTCAAACGCCTTGTTATCATATTTTATTACGTCGTGATATCGAAGATCCTTTAGTAGTTTACGCTCAGGGAATGGGACTAAAACCCCTTCTAAATCATTTTTATGAGGCAAAGTTATGGCCAGATAAAGTTAGATTTTATACGGATACAGAAGATTTAGTCAGACGGCACAACAGCTTAAGTCCAGTTCAATTTATTCAAATTCCTCTGCCTTTTCGCCAAGAAAAGCTCAAAGAAGTTACAACACAGAGTTTTTCAGAACCTACTCATGTTGTCTATTTAGGTGATGCACGACTGGAAAAAGGCTATCAATACTTACCCAAGCTTGTTGCAGATTTATGGCAAGATTACATTCAACCTGGCAGCATTAAATTCACGATTCAGTCTAATTTTAGCATTAAGGGTGGTGAAACCGGAATGTTGGAGGCGAGACTGCAATTAGACTGTTATCCTGCTGAGAAAGTTGCTTTGATAAAAGAACCGATAGAAGCAGACAGTTACTATCAACTTTTAGCCGATGCTGATATTATTATTCTTCCTTATGATGCTAACAGTTATCGCTTCCGAACGTCAGGCGTTTTAACTGAGGCATTAGCTGCCGGAAAACCCGTTGTTGTTCCCGCCAACAGTTGGCTAGCTAAACAAGTTGACGAATCGAGAGCAAGTATCTATAAAACGCCGGAAGACTTAACAGAAAGTGTGATTAAAATCATTAAAGACATTGATAGTTATTCAGCATCAGCTATTCAGTTCAAATCTTTTTGGCGCAAGCAGCAATCTCCAGATTTATTAGTTAACATTTTAGTTAATAAGCCTGAGTTGCAAAATGTCAATGTTTTAGAAAAATTTGAATCAATTCAAGAATCTGTTCTATCTTCTACGCAATCTATACCCAAAATTTTAATGATTTTTGAAGGAGATAGCTTAGTTTCAAAAGGAGGAACAAGTGAAAGATTAATTGCACACATTGAATATTTCTTGCGTTGTGGTTATCAAGTTTTTGCCATCTTTTTTCCAGCTAACCAAACTTTTAGAAATGAGGAGTTTGACCTATTCAAAAATCATCTTTCTAACTTTATCAAAGAATTTTCATTTTGTCAAACGTGGATTCTAAATTATCTAGACTCTCAAGATTATTCTCTTCCTATTAATCTAGACTCTCGACAGTATGCTGAGGATACTTATTATAATAGAGCTAGTTTAGAACGCAGTTTAGTCGAACGGTATAATCTAGAAATTCCTTTATCAATCATTCAAGTCTTACAATCTCAAAATATTGATGTTATTTTTTCTAATTCAATTGTCAATCAAACATTAATTGAAAAGATTGGACTTTCTAATCTGCCTATAATTTGCCAGGTTTCTGAATTACTTTCCTATCAATATGCTCGCCTAAATCAAGAAGATATTAATCCATTAGCTTGTCAATTAGAGTATAAACTTTTAAATCAATGTGATGCCTTAATATTTGAGCAGCAACACGAACTAGAAAAGGTTTCTCGTTATCTTGATTGTCCATTACTCTACTCTTTGATAAGTAACTCTCTATCAAGAGAGCATATTCAATTTATGAATAATCTTTTGCTAGAAATGTTAAAAGAAAAAGCATTAACTTGTGAGAAAAGTCTTAAAAATGTGGTTGTTTTGTATCCTTGGGGAAATATTTTAGACCGTAAAAGTGGGGCTAGTAAACGAGTTGGCTTGCTGGTTGATTACTTAAGAGAAAATGCTTGTCAGGTTTGGTTTTTTACGCCGGGAACAGAGCGAGAATTTCGACAAGAGGGAATTCGTTGCTCATACTATCAACAGAATTTTCCAGAAAGTTCTCTAGTTACCGATGTTTATCAGAATGCCTATCAATCTTGGTCTGATTCCCTAAAACTCATTGCAGAAAATCTCATCAACAATCAGGTATCCCCTAAAGATTATACTTATTGGTTGCCTTGGATTTATTATCAATTTCGCTTCGATCCTGAGTTTAAGGCTTGGATTGAACAATTAGTAAGTTGGGCGGATTTTGTAATATTAGAATACCCGTTTTGGGCAGTAACAGTAGGTGAAATTTGCCGCCAACATCAAAAGAAATTAATTATTACTGCTCATGATGTGTTGTCCAAACAACTTCCAGAAAATTCTTTGATTGCTAAAATTGCTCTCGCTGAGGAGATTCAAGGATTAAAACAAGCAGATTATTTAATTACGGTTTCTGAGAGCGATCGCCAATTTTTTCAACAGTATGGTTTAGCTTCTCAAGTGATTCCTAATCCAGTCGATTTAGAGAGAGATTGTCAAATAATTCAAGCGTTAGATGAAACGAGCAATAATTACTTAGAAAAACTGGGAGAAACTTTCTGTTTATTTGTGGGAAGTTTCCACCCTCCTAATGTCGAGGCAGTTAAGAACATTCGCCAAATAGCTAAGGAATTTGCTGACAACTACCCTGAACAAAATTGTACTTTTGTCGTCGTGGG
>JBGTNM010000195.1:0-4184 GCA_041743025.1 Microcystaceae cyanobacterium | reverse complement strand
AACGATTTGGGACTACCCTGCCGCGTGGTTCTGTTGAGCAAAGAACCCTTAGAAGACGGCTCTGGTGTTCGTGGCGAGTTTGGGATGTCATTCTTTTAGATGTGCTGCGAGACTATCAACAAACTTTCTGCTCCCAAGTGCGATCTTTGCTGCGGCAAGGAGAAACCCGTATCTTGGGAGTCGCGGCGACGGGAGCCGGCAAGACGGTGATGGCGGCTTATCTCATCCAACAATTGCTTAAGGGAAGCAAATGCGTCCTTTTTATTGTCCACCGTGACATTTTAATCCAACAGACAATAGACAAGGTTGAGAAATTTGATCTGGAGGCGGGAGTCATCGCTGGACGCTATCAAGAGAACCGCGACTGTCGGTTGCAAATTGCTTCCGTCCAAACTCTGAGCCGCCGCGATCTCAGTTGGTTTCCGTTCAAGGTGGCCTTCTTTGACGAGTGCCACATTACCAGTTGGGCGGCTCCCAGCCTCAAGCTGTTTCCCTCCCTGGAGAACAATCCCCGTGATGCAAGAGCCTGTGTGGGTGGGACTCACAGCTACGCCCTGGCGTACTTCCTCTCGGCAGTCGATGGGCGATCTGTTCCGGCAAGTTGTCTTGGCTCCCCTTCCCAAGGAACTGCTTGAGCGGGGCTATCTAACTAAACCCGTCTACTATCCGGCTTCCACTCAGCCTGACCTGTCGGGCGTTCGCCTGGTCAACGGCGACTACGACAAGTCGCAACTGTCCCGATGCTGTAGCGACCCAACAGTCATTCAAGCGGTAGTATTCGCCTGGCAGCAACGCGCCTTGAGACGGATTACCATTGCTTTTGCCGTTGATGTGGCTCACGCAAAGGCGATCACCGAAGCTTTCAAGGCTAAGGGAATAACTGCCGCTTGGGTTGATGGCACGATGTCCTTCAAGGAGCGAGAAACTCGCTATCAAGCCTTATCTGAGGGAAAACTCCTGGTACTCGCCAGTTGTGAAGCGCTCGCTGAAGGCTTTGATGTGCCTGCTGTTTCCTGCGTCCTACTGGCACGTCCCACTCAGAGCCGCGCTAAGTACGTTCAGCAATTGGGTAGGGGGTTGAGGTTGGCTCCTGACAAGACCGATTGTTTGGTACTGGATGCGGCGGGATTAGTTTTGCGCTTTGGGTTTGTTGAGGATTTGAGGGAAGATGATTTCACCCTCAACCCCAGCGAGGCAGGCAAGTCCCGCCCTGCTCCCGTCAAGCTCTGTCCCCAGTGCGCTCGCTATCTCCCCAGCTTCCACACAAGCTGCCCCCACTGCCGCCATCAATTCCCCCCGCCGCCTAAATACCTGCCCCAAGCGGGGGAATTCCAAAGAGTGCTGCACCCTGTCGATGCTGAGCGGATGGCGGCGCTGCATTCATGGCTCTCTCAAGCACTCAGTAAAGGTTTTGACCCGACTTGGGCGCGTCATCGCTACCGCGACAAGTACGGGCAACTGCCGCCCGATGATTGGTTGAGGGGCGCTCTCTATGGGGAAAATCCGACCCGTTCTTCTTTCAAGGAGTACGAACAGAAATTGGTGCAGATTGGACAGCGGTCGCGCTTATCAGGAAATCAATTACAGCAGTGGGTACAAAAACATTTGTGCGCTGAATTTGGGGCAGATTATCAAAAAGTGGGTTGACCCAAAAAGAGAGACGAAAAATGCAGAATAATACTTGGATGTTGGCGATAGGTATTCACCAAGGATCTTTGATGTCTAGAGATTCCCAGAATGTATTCACGAAATATAATAGCAGCGAACCACTAACTTCCTCTTAAGATGTGCTCGAGTGTGCTAAAGGATGGGAAAGCGTCTATCGAAGCAGTGGATATCAAATTTGGTTTGCCCAAGCGATCGCCCCTGATGGCACAATTTATCGCGACATTCTTCCCTCAGAGTTTTACCGTTTCTTATGAGCCTGGTGCGTGCTATCCTAGTAATATCCCCCCCAAATTAACGCCGAAACGCGATTGTTGAAAACCCTCCACCTAGAAAGCGATCGCGCTCAAGGCTTCAACAAACTTTTGATTAATTAACAACTAGAGCGCAGGACTAGACTGCGAAAGCTTTTTTATGCAGATATCAAAGATTAGCCTGCCTGGAGTTTTAGGTAGCTCCCTTTTTCATCCCGCTCAACTCCCACCCAAACTTTACACTTTTGCTGCCAAACAGACGTTAATTTTAGGAACTCACTTTTCTCAACCTTTTTATTTAATTCAATGGGGAGTCATTAAACAAGTTATTTATTTAGAAGATGGCCAAGAAAGAACTTTATCCCTTTTAGGTTCTGGAGACTTATTATGGAATTTTAACCCAGAGAATATTTGGGCGATCACTTTGGAAAGAACTCAGATAAATTGTTTATCTGCCGAGCCATTACAAAACCAATTGCCTTTCCCAAATATAGAATCAATTTTAGCGATTTTTGCCGAGAAATATCAACAGGTTATTCAGCTTTTTGAAAGTGATCAGAAGCCCCGGACTCAACGAGTTATTGAGAATTTATTACGGATAGCCCAATTAGTTGCGTCCCCGGGTGTAGCGGAGATTAAACTACCTGCTTGGACACAGAAAGAACTGCCTGCCTTAACAGGTTTAACCCCAGAAACCGTCTCAAGAGTTTTATCTCATTTGAGAAGAAAGGGAATCATTAAAGGAAACAGGGGGAACTTAGTCCTTGGCACTACGGCTTTTAAAAAACTTGATATAATTTTGAATTAGGAACCCGACTGGAAAATTTGACTTTAATACAAAACAATAAGGTGACTTTAACGGGTAAGGGAAACTCAAAATCAAATTTAATTAAAGGACATGAAGGTAACAATTTACTTGAGGGTGGCGACGGCAATGATACTTTATTGGGTAATGACGGATTTGATACCTTAATGGGTGACTTCGGAAGCGATCGCCTTTTTGGTGGCAATGATTCTGATAAATTAAGCGGTGATGTCGGTAACGATATTCTACAGGGGGATACTGGCAATGATTTTTTATTTGGGGGTGATGGCAATGACCGATTAATCGGTGGAGGGTCACTCAACCACCCAGAAATTGATTATTTAATAGGAGGTACCGGAGCCGATACTTTCGATTTAAGGAGTAATGATGGCATTGGCTACAGTCGGTATGGTGTAAATGATTATGTCATCATCAAAGATTTTAATCTTAATGAAGGTGATAAAATTCTTCTCAAGAAAGTTGATGAATCAGCATTAAATGAAGCCGTTTTAACCGATAAATTTAATCTTCTTTACGGGAATGATTCTCTCGGTGAACCAGATTTTGCCGTCATCGTTGATTTTGAGCCAGGACGCGATCGCGCAGCGCCACTTCGCGATCGCTTGGTAATCGGCAGCCATCCTTTCAGCGTCGAAACTTCTATTTTTCCTAATCTGCCAGGGACGGCAGTTTATTCTCAAGCCCATGATTTAGTCGCGGTTTTGCTTGAGCGCTTTGATGTGCCTTCGTCGGCTTTTTTGGTGAGTTGAGTCTCTTTGATTGAGCCAATACCGATTCGGCTCAATTTTACTTCCCCAATTCTTTTTCAGTCATGTTTATTAGAAAGAAAAAAAACCTTCAACCTAAAACCCTCGAACAGTTGGAATATCGTTTAGAACATTTTCGCCAAATGTATTCTTCTGCCACTCAGGAAGGTCGAGTGCTTGTGCGGCAGAAAATTCAACAACTTAACGACCAAATTAATCAATTGGAGATTTATCAGCAATGATTGGTCTAAGCTTTTCGGGTTGTATTAAAGATCTACTTTTGGGCCGGGTTTCCGTCGAACAAATCGATAAACTTATTGTGGGCTGTGTTTGGCGAAATCAAGCGGAATTAGAGTCTTTGATCGAGGCTTATCTTCAAGATTATTGGTTTGGTTTCGGCGATTTTACTCAAGAGCAAATTCTCGCTCTAGTCGAGCAGCTAGAAGGCAAAATCGAAATGCCCCGATTAACCAATCCCCCTCGTTGTCCTTTAATTGAATACGACTATTGGGTTAACAGCGAAGACGAAATTAACTGGCAAACTCCTGTATTTTTCTCTGAGGATGACTTAAACCTGATGAGAACGTTTCTGAGATCTACCCAAAAATTAAATAGTTAGATTTACCGTGACTGTTAACCGCTTTTCAATTTTCTCTCGTTGTTCCTGTCGAATTTCCTGGGTGTACTATGTCG
>JBGTNM010000194.1:0-17105 GCA_041743025.1 Microcystaceae cyanobacterium | reverse complement strand
AGCATTCAAACTTAATTAGAAATTATCAATCCGTCGTAACCCATCTTTCAGGGATTTGTATCCTAGTACACATTTTCCCTCACTATGCCGGAAGAGCCGTGTCTAGAATGACCTAGATTAGTTATTATATCTCCTATTTGTCCTCCTATTTGATGACCTAAATATTCGTTGTTCCAACCCAAAATTGATAAAAACAAAATTATAGCTGCCAAGAGAGAGGTTATAGAAAGACCTAGCCTAATTTTTTCTAAACCCTTATTCATAAATGTTTAACCTCCAATTTGATTTGAGCTTGAGCTTGTAACTTATAGTTTTTGAAGAGCATTCTTTATTTGCTGTAACTCTTTATATTTCTGAGCAATCAAAGATTGATCTGCTTCTTTTTGTTTTTGACTTTTTTCAAGAGTTTTTTCTGCAATTTTCAAGTTTTTTTCATGCATGGATATAGCACTAGATAAAATTTCATCTACTTCAGTAACTTTTTGCAGAAAAGCTTCTTCAATCATTTTATTTATTTCTTCGATAGTAGCTGAAGACTCAAAAAAATGCTCTAACCCAGTTTCAAAAACTTTTGCTCTAATCTTCTGATCTAAATCAAACATATCACCTAGTCCAGCACCAAAAAGACCACCACCTGCTGCTATTCCTATGAACGCTAATATGGGAACAGCAAGATTCCCCATAATACCTATTTCCTCTGCACTTTGAAGATCGTTATAAAATACCCAATTAGGTGTCGATGTTTTACCGAAAGTTTCTTGATATTTATTGAAATTATTTTCTATAGACTTCAGTTCTTCCTGAATAGCTTTTTCAAGCTCACCTAAATATCGGCTTAAAATTCTTTTTTGCAGTTTATTCTCTATCCATGTGTTAAATTCATCCAATAAATTTTGATTGAATTGACGAGCATAATCGCTGACTAATTGATCTCGACTCCAAATAGCTGAATACTCAGAAGACCATTCTTCTGCTTTATCAACTAATCTGTTAGATAGCACTTCTAGCCATTCATTCCACGATTCATTAATTTCTTCAATAGCCTCGTTTTGTAATTCGTCTGCTAAAATCTTAATTTTCGTATCACGTCCACTAATTTCACCAATTACCTCTAATATTTTTAGACGCTCTTCTTCAGACAGAGCAACTTTATCCTCTAAAAGATTTTTAGATTGAGATAGTTCATCTAAACTAGCTTCAATTAATCCATTTATTTTAGTAGAAGCTTGCTTAATCTTTAGCAAACCTCGTTCTTTAGCCAGAAATTTCTCAAGTGACTGAGTAAAAAGCTGAAAAGCTTTTAGATACTCATTCTCAGTTTTATCAAGAATAGTATCTAGTGCTTCTTGAGCAGATAAATAATGAATCCGATTGTCCCCAACTATCAAAGCAGGTTGACCGAAAACAATATTTTCAATTCGTTCCTTAACCTCCTGACGATCTTTCTCTTTACGCAGGAGATCCCATTTATTAACTACAATAAAGAGATTGGCCGCAGGCTGATCTGAATTTCCACCATTTAGCTGTGGTTTTAATTCTTGAATGAGTTCCCTTTCTCCTTGAGTTAGAGGACGTGAAGCATCTGTAAGAAAAATAACGGCATCTATATCTTCGAGCATTTGCTGAGTAACTGCAGTGCGGTCAGGATGTTCATTTAATCCAGGAGAATCAATAATAGTTACTCCATTTTTACATAACTCCAAATAGGGATGCTCAAAAATAATTTCCTTTATTTGATTTTTATATAACCCTTCTCTCAAGCTTTCTAAAGCTAGATTTTTATCGATACAAACTTTTTCTTGATACTGGTCAAAAAGAATTTCTTCTTGCGTACCATCTTTATAGTGACAAATTACTCTTTTTTGTAAGCCATATCTTAGAAGACTAACTGTACCGCTACAGGGAATCGCTCTAGTTGGCTGAATTTCTTCTCCAAGTAAAGCATTTAATAAAGTTGATTTGCCTTGGCTGAAGTCTCCAATAACCGCTACTCTAAATTGCTGTGAATGAAGGTATTGAGAAACTTTTTCTAAGTTTTTAAATGGAGTATTAGTCAAAAAGCCTTGTTCATTACTATCCTTGAGAATTGAGAAAAGTTGTTCGCATAAGGATTCAAGATTTTTCCGATAGGCTTGAAATTTTTCTAATTCTTGGTAAGATGCAGTATACTTTTGCTGATGAGCGTTATTTTGACTAAAAGAATCATTAGTTTGATGGTTTTCTAAATGAGGTAGCTGTTCAAATATCTGTTCAGCCGCAAAAACAAATATCGTATCAAGCTCTCGAAAACGAGAAGGATCTAGTAATGAGCGTATTTCTGCTAATACGTCTGAATTAATGTCTTCCTTGAAAGCTAATACAGCTTCAAGTGCTTTTTGATATTGACTTTCAATCTCTAGGTTATTGGCAATGCGCTTTAAATATTTCTGCTCACTGGAATCCATCTTCCCATCTGCCGCCGACATTTCGTAGCCTAGACTTAAAAGTAGCAACTTTTCTGATTCTGATAAAGACTCTGTGAGGGTGATTATATTATCAATCGAACAAAGTTTTTGTTGTTGAAAACTTTCACTGATAATTTCTGCTAATGAATGGACTTGGCTGCCAGGAGTGCATAGGCGATTCAGGGTTTTTTCTAATTTTTTTTTCTCCTGCTCAGCTACGGTATTGTCTGCATAAATTACCCCATTCAAAACAGCTAAAACCGCCGTCATAAACACTACTGGAGGACTGGCATCTTGTTGACGTAGCTTTTGACCCGTTAACTGAGACAATAATTCAACAACTTCAGAACTAATCAGTGACGTATCCATAAATCTAGACTCTTTGAATGGGGGTTCCTATCTAGAATTCCCAACTTGAACTCTAAAATTAACAATATTCCCAAAATATACGGATGGGCTTACTTACTTGACCCCTTAAAGTGGAGAAAGAAAGCTTTCAGTCAAGGAAGACAGCAAAATGTTATTTCAATTTCCCTCATTCATTGAGGTAGGTATCGCAGCAGGTAAATATGTACCCGTACTTTCCTCAGCAGGGATTCCACTCGGAATCGCTAGAGATGCAGCAACAGGACAATTCGTTAGTCATGCGGTTGGAGTTTTAGGTAATGGTGGTGTTTTACTCAATCCACTGACAGTTCCTTTGCAACTCGCTACAGGCGGGGCACAAATGTATCAAATGCACAGAGGATTCCAATCTGTTCATGCTGGACTTCAAACGCTTCAAGCTAGTGTCGGAGTCTTGCAAGCTACTACAGCCGTCATTGGTATCGGGGTAGCAGCAGGTGTTGCTCTATCAGCCGTTAATCTGTATCAAACCCTCAAACTGAGGAAAGCGGTAGAAAGACTAGAATTAACGGTAGAAAACGGCTTTCTAGACTTGAAAAAAGCTTTAAAAGACCAAGGAAGTGAAATTATTACTATCATTCAGGAAGTTGCTCAGGATATTAAGTTTGAACAACATCGTGTCATTTTAGTGAAAGCCTATGGTTTGTTTATTAAAGCAATTGACCGTCTGCGTTCAGCCATTCGCCTACAAGATGTTAATCGGAGAAATGCTGAAATCGATGCAGCACGAGGAATGTTATTTGAATCTCTCGCGGACTATACTAACCCGCAATTACTTGAGGAAATATCTGCACCAGGACAACTTCGCCGACAGGAATGTGCTTGGGCGATCGAGCAGACTATAATATCAACTTACCAGATACAGAATGAATTATCAGTTGTGAGCGATCGCTTGTCTTGTCTTCAGAATAAAATCCGTACTGATGCGGTTAGAGTAATTGAATCGTGTGCAACAGAAGATGAGCTAGATTTTCTTTTTCCCGAAATGACTCGGATTCGTCATCATGACTTAGTAATTTTAGAGTCTTGGCAAAATCAGAGTGACTGGATGCGAACACTATCGTCAGAAGAACTTAAATTACTTCAAAGTATGGATACAAGTAGCACTGATGCTAATGTTCCTTCTAATTCCAAGGACTGTTTAACGACTTTAGCAGAACCGCCAGAACTATTGCTTTATCAAGAGTTACAGCAAAAATCTCATCCTCAATCTCTCCTAAAACAGCTTCTCTTTATGATGAACTCCAATTTGCGTCAAGATGATGAATTGTATATTAGTCAGCAGGCTGCTTTATTAGGACACCAATCTTTAGATCCATCAAACTTACAACAAGCTTCAGATTTAACGGTTGCTAATCTTTACTGGTATTTTAAATTTAAAGATGATTCAGAAGAACTCTTGAAGTAAGGCGATACCCAACGATTGCGACAGGAGATACTCTCTCACTAAAGAGGCGGATATTCAAGCTGCGATTTCTTATGAAGCTGAACTGGCTTGTGAAAAACCATGATTATTTACTATAATTTAAGCATAAACTACTTCATGTTGAAACGTTACCTAGCTTCACTTCAATACCCTTCTATCACTCAATCATAAAACTATGAATCTGGAAGACTATTTTGACTTTTTAGCTCCTGATGATATTCGCCTTAAAGGGCATCGCATTGGCATTGATGATGTCATTAATTATTATCTACAAGGTTATTCAGTCGAAGAAATTTTAGCCGAATTACCGACATTAAACCTAGAAAAAATCTATGCAACGTTAACCTACTATCATCAAAATCGGAGCAAGTTAGACAATTACTTGCTTAATTTACAGAAAACAAGAGAACAACATTATCAAGAATGGGCAGCTAATCCATCCCCTTTAATTGAGCGTTTAAGAGTAGCTAAAGCGAAAAAAGAACAAGAAAGATTGATTAAATCGTGAAAATTCGCTTTTTGATAGGTCTAATCTTCTTGGGTTTGACTTTTGCCTCTTGCCTCTTGCCTCTTGCCTTCTGCTGTAATTCTGATATTGCCCATCCCCATCGAACCGATGCTGATAAGTCCCATCGTTTGTAGTCCTGCCGCTAGCGCCCCCATCGCGACGAAACCAAGGGAAAAAACACCCATCGGCACAATTCCAATCGCAACAATACCCATCGGCACAACACCAAGCGCAATTGTTCCCATCGGCACGATGCCAACGGCGATGAAGGGTAACGAATGGTGTGAGGCATGGGCAGACATCATCTCCGGCATGGCAGGGTGCATTCCCTGTAACCAAACGGCTAAGAAAATCAAGACTATCGATAACACCGTCGCGAGCAAAACAGCGATCGCGTTCAAAGAAAGCGTTGTTAAGGAAGATTTTGGGGATTCATTAGCGAATATCATGAATGATGCACTCCGAATGATTAGCTAGCTCTAGCATTCCCGGAAATTGACAAAGGAGCAACAAATCAGATATTTTGAACATTCGCAACCGCAAATTTCTTCGTCAATTGGGAATACTAACAATAAGCACCTCCTGAAAGTGATCTTAGTTAGGGCTGTTTGTATCCACCATGACCTCCCTGAAAAACTCCATGCCCCACCGTCGAATAGTCATTGGTGACGTACACGGTCACTACGATGCCCTAATTGCCTTATTGGACGCGATCGCTCCCAATAGCAACGATGCTGTCTATTTTTTGGGAGATTTAATCGACCGAGGGCCCCACAGCGCACAAGTGGTCGATTTTGTCCGGCAAAATCACTATCACTGTTTGATGGGCAACCACGAACAGATGTTACTCGATGCCGTCGCTAACGGGGGAATTTCTGGCCATCAGTTACAAGCATGGCTCTACAGTGGCGGTTATACCACCCTCGTCAGCTACAACCACCACATCCCGCAAGAACACATCAATTGGATGAAAACGCTTCCGCCCTACCTCGACTTGGGAGAGATTTGGTTAGTTCATGCCGGGATTCATCCTGAAATGCCGCTAGCACAGCAAACTACCGAGCAATTTTGCTGGATCAGAGATGAGTTTCACAGCATGAAAACGCCCTATTTTGCGGATAAATTAATTATTTCAGGCCATACCATTACCTTTACCTTTCCCAACGTCGAACCGGGCAAGTTAGTAGCGGGGGCAGGTTGGTTAGATATTGATACTGGGGCTTATCATCCTTACAGTGGCTGGTTGACCGGACTCGACATTACTCACAACAAAGTCTATCAAATCCACACCAAAGAACGAAAACTGCGAACCCTCCAGCTTGAAGAAGCCGTCATCGAAATCGATGCCTCCGTTGTCTTGGCAAAACGCGCTCAACGCCTCATTTAGCAGTAAATAAAAGCAGTTTGAGAATGCCTCCGAACAAATAGATATTAACCCTAATATCATGGAATTTGAAGCGTCAAGCTTTAGAAATTGTTGAAGAAGCAACCGCGACAGAATTCACCCTCTTTGATCGTTTGGCGAAACTGAAGAAACTCTACCCCATCTCGATGAGATGAAAAATGTAGCAGAAGAAGCAGAAACGTCTTATTCTCGATTATTTCGGTTACATCTTCAAATTACCCAAACTCATCCAATTGCATCCCATAAACTGCTAGAATTTCTCCAACAATCAATATCGAGAACACAAGTTCGGATTTTTGCTTGGAAACGTAGCATTCAAGAAGTCAAACAAGAGTGGAATTTACGATGAGCCAACAACCTCGGATTCCCGATGCTAAAACGTCAAAGCGTTTATTAACTAATTTACGTCGTACTCGACTAGAAATGCAAGAATTTAATTTAGAACTTGAAGAAATTATCGCACAATTAGATCAACAATTGTGTCAACAAAACTTAAAGCGAGTCAGACTAAAATTATCCGCTTTAGATACTTCTTCTCAGGAATTGATTTAAGACATCAAAAGCTCTAATAAGCTTTAAAACATCTACAACAGAGAGCGAACGCTGCGCTGATAGGCTGATGCATCCAAGCCATCTCCCTGATAAGCTTCATTAGGTTCAATAGCGCGACTGAGGGCAGTCACTCTGGCGGAGGTGGCAGGGTGGGAACTTAAGAAAGCAGGTGCAGAACCGCCTTGTCGCATTAATTTCTGCATAAACGTGACCATACCGACGGGCGCATATCTCGCTCGTTGTAAGTTTCGCAGTCCCAAGCGATCGGCTTCGAGTTCGTCTTCACGGCTGTTGGGCAAGTTGACAGCAAGCTGTACGCCTAACTGAACCATCGTACTTTCATTTAATCCTGCCGCCGACATTAATCCTTGAGACAGGGCGACATCTCGCATTTGGGTGACAGCGTGACGGGCGGCAACGTGGCCGATTTCATGAGCAATGACGCTGGCTAATTCGGCTTCATTTTCAGCTTTGGCAATCAATCCTGTATTAATGTAAACAAAGCCGCCCATTGTAGCGAAAGCGTTCACAGAACGGTCTTCTACGACTTGAAAAGTATAGGGGATGTTGGGGCGATCGCTCGTTTTAGCCAAACGCTGTCCGATGCGGTTGATAGTCTGGTGTAAGGCAGCGTTGCGTGACAGACGCATTTGACGGCTGCGAATCAATTGTTGGTTGATTTGCTGCCCAATTCTCACTTCTTGGCTATCCGATAAATTGGACAGTTGAATAACTTGCACTCCCTGCAACAATAAGTTTAACCAAGACTGTCCATAACTGGGTTGGGGGTGCGTGATAATAATGCTGCTGGCAACAACAGCACTGAGCAAAACTGATAGCCATTTTTTAGGGCGAGAGCGTAACATGAGCGATCACAGTTATTCAAGACAGTATAATCCCAGTCTAACGATTCTCTCAGTTGTTAATGGCATAAGTGTTCCAGTGAGTTGACTGACTACTGATAATCGGGTTGAGGATTAAGGGGAACAATTTTGCTATAGTAAAGTTGTAATAAATTTTATATTAACCACAAAGGCACAGAGGAAAGACAAAGAACAGTTTAGTCTAATTCTGCATAATCTGGCAGTGTATTATCAATCTGTTTGCCTTGACGTAAAATAATGCGATCGCTCTGTCTTCTTGATAGTAATTCACTAAAATAACGCGCTTTAAAAATTATTAAGTCTGCGGATAATCCGACGGCAATTCTTCCTAAATTTGGCAGTCTAATTAAATTGGCTGCTGTTTTAGTAACGCTCGTACACCAATCCCCATAAGGTGTATCTAGATGACCGATTCTTACCGCTTGGGTAAACACTTCTAAAACATCGTGATCGCCAAAACCATAAAATGGATCTCGGCAATTATCACTGGCAAATGCAACGGGAATTCCCTGCTGTTTAAATTCATGAACTCTTGTAATTCCTCGCCAATGGGGTGTTTGCAAAGGCTTTCTATCTTGCAGATACAAATTACACATAGGGAGACTGACAATACCAATTCTTGCTTTTTTCACTAATTCCAAGATTTTGTTAACCACTGCTGACGATTGAACTGCTAAACTGCAACAGTGACCGCACAGAATGTTACCTGTAAATTGATGTCGGATCGCAGCTTCAGCAACTTTTTGTAAACAAATAGAGTCAGCCTCTCCATTTTCATCGACATGAAAATCTAACTCTAAATTTCTTTCTTTGGCAAAAGTAAACACCGTATCAAGTTGAGTTTCTAATGCTGGATTCATGTAAGCAACACCGCCTAAAATCCCTTGATCTTCAGCTATCCTATCTGCTAATGCTTTGCCTTCTTCAGTTTGAAAATAGTCGAGGGAAACTAAACTAACTGCTTGCAGCGTAATTTTATCTTTCCATTCCTGCTGTAAGGTTTTAAAAACGTCAAAACTGATCGCCGATTGTTTGCCAAAAGAATCGAGATGCGTTCGGATAGCAATTGTCCCATGAGCGTAACTGCATTTGAGTCCAAAATTCATGCGACGGTAGAGATCTTCCGGTTGCCAATAAGGATTGGCATCTGCTTGTACTGTTAAGAGTGCTTTTTCAAAAGTTCCGATTAAATTGGGTGATCGCTCCCAAATATGACCTTTATCTAAATGAGTATGAATATCTAGAAATCCAGGAAAAATAATCTGTTTTTTTAGATCGATAAAAGGCATTTCTTGAACTTGATTAGATGCAGGAACAATTTGATTAATTCTACCGTTGTTAATTTCTAAATCGACCAAACATAATCCTTCTGGTGTTTGTGGAGAAAAAGAATTGCCTGTGATCAAACAAACAGGAATGTGAGCATTTTTCAGCCAGTAGTGATCTATATTGGGAAGAGTTAATTTCATGACACCAAGTGCCCAGCTATGAAGAAGTTTCCTGGCCAGGCGTGCAGGAATATCGCACTGCGATCGCAGCCTATCAGGGAACCCCCCCAAGGATCTGGTTAAAGAAGAATACACGCCTCTATCCTACAGCTTTGTCAGTTTTGAAGGATTTCTTAATGCCAAGTTGCTAGTAGAAATCCTCAAGCACATTAAAAAGCAATATGGACTAGAGCGATTGTGTACAGCGATCACCCAAAACTGGCAGCGATCGGCAGAGGAAATCAAACAAGCGGTGATTAGACCTCTTGCAAAAGTCGGTGGTAAAATAGGGAAAAAAGTGATTGAGTAGACAAAAGATGACTTATAAAAAAGCAAAAAACCTGAAAGCTGAAGACTTCAAACGCTTATTTGGAGTGCATTATGAGACATTCAATGTTTAAATCAGGATTCAACTTGACTTTTGCAAGAAGTCTAATGACCTTGACAAAAAATGAATTATGTAGGGGCATGGCAATGCCATGCCCCTACGTTTTCTGTCGCAGTTTAAGCTGCTAAAACAGACTCTTGACAGTGTAAGCGCATTAAATCCATCAATTCGTCGCGATAATCGTGGAAAACAGATTGTCGCTTGATAGCCTGGTTGCGTTCGGGTAGATTAACTGTAATTTCTTTGCGAACCGTTCCAGGACGAGCACCGAGGGCATAAATGCGATTGGAGAGAAAGACGGCTTCTTCTACGTCGTGTGTAATCATGAAGATGGTAATATTCGTGCGCTGCCATAAGTCGAGCATGAACTCGTGCATGGACTCTTTGGTATGAATGTCGAGTGCGCCGAAGGGTTCGTCCATCAATAGTACCTTGGGTTCCGACGTGAGGGCGCGAGCGATCGCAACGCGCTGTTTCATGCCGCCTGAAAGCTGGTTAGGCAAGGATTGAGCAAATTTTGTCAGTCCGACGACGCTTAAATAATAGCTAGCCCGTTCTCGCCGTTTTTTTGCCGATAAACCTTGCAATTTTAGCCCAAATTCGGTATTTTCCTGCACACTCATCCAAGGATAGAGGGTATAGTGTTGGAAGACCATGCCTCGGTCTGGCCCCGGCCCCATGATGCGCTTGCCATCAATCTTAACTTCACCCGAAGAAGGCGAATCGAGTCCGGCAATTTGTCGCAGCAGCGTCGATTTTCCTGACCCCGATGCCCCCACTGCACAGATGAATTCTCCTTGCTTAATGGTCATGTTAATATCTTTTAGCACGACTAATGTGCCGGTTTTCGTCTCAAAGTGCTTGAATAGCTTTGTAATTTGCAAGTACATGGTTATGTCTCCTGATTTGAGGGTAAAGGGTAAGGGGTAAAGGGGAAAGACAATATGACCGATTATCGTTTCTGCGCCGCCCAGTTACAGGAAACGCGCAAAAGATATTGAAAAAACAGGTCAAATGCTAACCCAATAACGCCGATGACAATTAATCCGACAAAAATCTCGTCGGTTCTGAGAAAGCGCCCCGCCACACTAATACGACGACCTAATCCTTCGGTGGCAGCAATCAACTCCGAGACGATGACTAACTGCCAAGCGGCGGCGAGATTGATGCGACACGCATCGATAATGCCGGGCAAAACGTGGGGAAGAATCACCTGTGTCAGGGTTTGCCAGCGATTGCCCCCCAACATATAGGTCGCTTCTATCAAGTCTTTGGGAACGAATTTCACCGTATCCATCACCATTAAGGAGTTGAAGAAAAAGACCCCAATAAAAATGAGGATGATTTTGGGTTCTTCGCCGATGCCTAAGTACAAAATTAGTAGAGGGATGAAAGCGGGGGCAGGCATATAGCGCATTAAGCCAAAAAGTGGTTCTAATAAGGCGCGAATGCTGGCAAAACTGCCCATCAGTACACCAACGGGAATCGATAAGAGGATGGCAAACAAAAAGCCAACTCCAACCCGCCAGAGACTAGCTACGGTGTCTTTAAGCAGTTCGCGGGTACTCCACAACCGCCCAAAAGCTTCTAAAACTTGACCAGGAGAGGGTAAAAACTTAGGGTCAATGTTGCCAAAGGTTGTTACCAGCCACCACAGCAGCAGAGGTGCAAGAATGGAAGTGGCGACTAAAGTTAGGTAGAGGGATTGGGGAATGTCTTCGGCCAAGCGCCAAAACACGGTCGGGCGCAGGGACGATGAGCGATTTATCGTGTTTAAAGGTTTGGTACTTTGCGTCATTGTTAGGTATTACCATAAAAACTCCACAGACTGTCAAATTTCCACCGATTGCTGTTTTTTTAGGCAGGATGCCTTTAAATCTTTCATCAGGCAAGATGCCTTGAATTGGGTTATGATCGCGCTTTTTGGGCGTAAGCTTGGATAAAGCGCTCGTCAAATAACTGACTGGTATCGGGTTGCTTGGCAGCTAACCCCACCTCAACTAAAAATTGACTCATTTGTTGCGCGGCATACGCTAATGAGGTCATGTTATTGCCTGGTTGAAAGGCTTTTAAATTGTCTTCGATGCTAAAAAGCTTTGTTCCTTCGGCATATTCCGCATATTCCTCGATACTCACTCCTGCTCGCTTTGCCATAATCTCGTAGGCTTTGTCAGGATTAGCTTTTATGTAATCTAGTGTGGCAAACCAAGCATCGACCACTTTTTGCACTTCTTCGGGTTTTTCTGCGATAAATTTGCGGGTAAAGACTAAATGATCGGAAATTGCTCCCGGAAAGTCTTTAGAACTAAACAGTTCGTGAGAACCAGTACGTTTCAGCGCTTGGGTGGTAAAAGGTGCAAACACCGCTACAGCATCGACTTGTCCCCCTACAAAGGCTGAGGCGGCTTTACCCGTCTCTAACGGCACAAATTGAATGTCTTGGGGCGATAATCCGGCTTTTTTGAGTCCCAGCAGTAGTAAGAAGTGATCGACGGTTCCTTCTTCTGCGGCAACTTTCTTGCCTTTCAAGTCTGCTACTGAGTTAATGCCTTCTCTGACAATGACTTTATCATTGCCTGTCGAGTTGTCATTCACCAGTACGATAACTTGTTCGGCCCCGCCAGCGATAGAATTGACGGTATCGCCAAGAGTTTGACTGTTGGCATCGATTTGTCCGGCAGTCAGCGTACTAATCGATTCAAGATAGCCATCGAACCAATTGAGCGCGACAGGAACCTGATTTTTGTCAAAAATTCCCTCCTCATAGGTGATTTGCCAGGGAAACCAACCCGGCCACGCGCTGAATCCCAAGCGGACTGCCCCTGCCTCTGCAATAGTGGCAGATTTAGTCTCATTGGTGGTTTTGATGTAGACGGCAGGATTGGTACAACCCACCGCCAAGGTTAACGTCACAAAAAAGAGGATAATACAGGAGAGTAGCGATCGCGTTTTCATAAGAGTTAGGGAACAGGGAACAGGGAATAGGGAACAGGGAATTGAAATTCTTAACTATTAACTATCAACTATTAACTAATAGCGCGTACCCAATCTAACCAACTGTCTAATCCTTCGTCGGTTTTGGCGGAAATGGGAATAATTACAACTTGGGAATTCATCTGTCTAACGTTGTTAATAATGCGATTGACATCTATTTCTAAATAAGGTACTAAATCCATCTTGGTGATTAATAGACAATCTGCTTCTTGAAACATGACTGGATATTCTAAGGGTTTATCTTCTCCTTCTGTCACACTTAATAGCGCAACTTTAGCGTGTTCTCCTACTTCAAATTCTGCTGGACAGACTAGATTACCGACATTTTCAACTAGCACTAAATCAAAGTCTGTGGGGTTGTACTCGTGCGCTAAATGATGAATGCCTCCCGCGACCATTTTAGAGTCTAAATGACAGGAACGCCCCGTATTAATGGCAATCACAGGAACGCCATATTTTCGCAAGCGCTCAGCATCTAATTCGGTCGTCATATCTCCTTCAATGACAGCAATTTTTATCTCAGGAGATAACTTTTCTAAAGTGCGTTCTAACAAGACAGTTTTGCCCGCACCGGGACTACTCATCACATTCAAACAAGTGATTCCCCACTCATCAAAATGTTCTCGATTGTGGTCGGCTCCTGCTTGGTTAGCATGGAGTAAATTAATTCCTAAAGCTGCGTCAAAAGTTTGGTGCATAATTTTTGATAATGGGTAATTAAAATTATCTCTTGCCTCTTGCCTCTTGCCTTTTGCCTAATTAGTTGAATATTCAATGCGATCAATTTTCAATTCTCGTCCAGAGCGAATATCCTCCATCGAAGAACCGCAAATAGGACAAGCATATTGTAAGCCAATTTCCGGTTGATATTCTTGCTGACAGTGATGGCAAAAAGCAATTAAAGGCGTTTCCTGAATCATCAGTTTTACCCCTGACAAAAAAGTGCTTTGAGTTTGTACTTCAAAAGCAAATTGTAAGCTTGCTGGTTCGACACAAGTAAACTTGCCAACAATCAGATGAATACTATCAATATTAAGCTTCTCCGGTTGAGATTGCCACCAATCTTTTACCGTAAGAATGAGAGCTTTGGTCATGTCAATTTCGTGCATTTTGAATTGTCGGAATAATGGCTTATTAACTGCGGTGGGCAATGCCCACCCTACTACAACTTTTTAAACCTTATGTCCAGTATTCTGCTAGTTCTTTACTCGCTTCGGAAGTGATGTAACTCGGCTTTTCTTGACGAGGTAATTGTCCTGATAAAACCAGATGCGCCATCGTATCGCAAATGACGCGAGTTGCCATGAGTGACGTGATATCACTAATATCATAAGGGGGTGAAACTTCCACTACTTCTAGTCCACAAACCGGAGTGTTTTGCACAATTTTTTTGAGTAAATAAAGGACTTCGCGAGGCAATAATCCCCCCGGTTCTGGCCAGCCTGTTCCAGGGACAAATCCTGCATCAATACAGTCAATATCGAAGCTAATCCATACGCAATCTGTTCCATCGGTTGCTCGTTCTATTGCAAAGTTTGCCGCCGCATCTAGGCCCATTTCTGTAATGTCTGTTACCGTGAGGATATTAGTTGCTCTTTCGCGACAAACTTTTACCCCTTGACGCGGAACTTGCCAGCCACCAATCCCTAGTTGAACTAAATTTTTAGCAGGCGCGTTTTTAATATTAGTGGCGTGAAACCAAGGACAAGTATGCATCCGTTCGTCTAAGTCGCTTTCTTGGGTATCGGCATGGCGATCAAAGTGAATAATACCGACTTTTTTGTCGCCTAAATGACGGCAAATTCCTCGAACCGTTGGAAATCCAATGGAATGATCACCGCCTAAAATAATCGGAAATGCTCCTGAATTAAAAACATGAGCTACGCCTTTAGAAATTTGATCAAAAGACTTTTCATTGTTGGCAGGAATGGTAAAAATATCCCCCACATCACAGAGAGTTATTTGCTCTCTTAGATCGATTCCCAATTCAAAATTGTAAGTTGTATAAAGCGCAGAAATGCGGCGAATTCCTTGCGGGCCAAATCGGGTTCCAGGGCGATAAGTTGTCCCCGAATCGTGAGGAACGCCAATGATAGCAATATCGTAGTTTCCCACCTTTTTTACGTCTTCTAAATAAGGCGCTTTCAGAAAAGTATTAATGCCTGCATAATGAGGAAGTTCCCCTCGCGAGAAGGTGGGAATGGTGCGATCTTTTATACTGTCTGCTGCCTCTAATCCGTATTCTAGACCTTGGTTGACTTCTTGTTGCCATCCCGTTAAAGGCAGTTTTGCTTCTTTTTCCAAAGCGCGTTGAGCTTCACTAGAATAACCATTAGGAGGCTCAAAAGGATAGTCGTTCATCAATTTCACTCCATATTAATTCGCAAAAAATTAGTAACCACCAAAGCCAAAAACCCAAGAGAAATTAAGATCGGAAATTGACCAATCTCAACTATCTCCCGGGCTTTTCTCCCGCCGTGTGGCTACCTACAAGGGTTTTGAACGTCAGAAAAATTCTGTTTAGGTAGCTTGCCTCTCTCGGACCAGACATTCAACGGTTTAGTAGTTGAATCGGAACCCTAGAAGCATTGTTGTGAATTCGCCTTATGTTAGCAACGCTCTACGGCACAAACCGTATCCATAAATACTAAATTAGCGAAATGAAAGTATTGGATTGCTAAAAAACCTAAAGTCATGTTAAGTTAGAGGCTGTTTATAAAGTAAATCTTAAAACGGTGCGGCAGCACTCGCAAAGAGCGCGAGACTGCTTGTTACGCATCGAGAGGACTCCGCACTCCTTTACCGCCACGATTCAAGACATGAGTGTAGATCATTGTTGTCTTGACATCTTTATGTCCCAATAACTCTTGAACGGTACAAATATCATAGCCATTTTGTAATAAATGAGTGGCGAAATGAATGAACTGTGTTAACCCTCGATTGCTACGGAGAATATACTGAAGTTTATCGGTCTAATCACCCCAATGGGGATCTTAGGCGGACTTTGTTGGGCTAAGATCCCCAATAAGGATCTTAGATGGACTTTGTCGGTCTAGTTACCCTAAATGGGGATCTTAGGCGGAACCTGTCAGTCTAATTAATAGTTAGCTGTCTTTGGTCGGTTGAGTTGAGGAGTATTAGATGATCGATAAATTCAGCACCATACTGTTAGACATGAATCAAACGTTTATGTTTGGTGCTGATCGATTTGGCACGACCGAAGATTACTCGGTTATTTATCGTCAGCTTGGTGGAACGATGGAGCCAAGCCGTGTGAATCAGTTAGTTTGCGCTGCTTACGATTACCTAGATATTCGCTACCCCGATCCACAATATCGAGAGTCATTTCCAAGTCTACGAAAAGCTTTTGTGAGTGTCGCTGAACTTGACCCACTTTCACAAGATTTAGAGCTTTTAGTAGAGACATTTGCTCGTCACGAGTTAGGAACTGTTCCACCTAAATATGCAGCATCGATCCATCAACTCTCTAAGCATTTTCGACTCGGCTTAGTCATTGACATCTGGGCACCAAAAACTTTGTGGGTTGAGACGTTAGAGCGATGCGGTGTTCTCCCTGTTTGCGAATCTGCGTCGTTTTCGTCTGACTCTGGAATGGTCAAGCCATCACCGCTTCCATTTTTAAGCGTGTTGGAGGAGATGCAGGTTGATCCACAAGATGCAGTGATGGTTGGTGATTCAGTTCGACGGGATTTAGGTGGAGCATCAGCAGCCGGAATTGATTGTATTCTTGTAGGGGGTGCAAAACATTCATCTGCTCTAGGGGCGGTAAATAGTTTAGTCGAGTTGGTCGAGTCGATCGCGTCAGACAGCTAAAAATCGCGCTGCACCGGAACGTTTTAGTATGGTCGGTTTGCTGCAAAGGTTGTCTGCGTCCGGTGAGCGCGAACGTTATGTTTTCTTTATAAATGTGCGACCCGTTTCAACCTAACTACAAGTGGTAATACGCTTGAGGAACGTTGAATATATTTTCAGAACCTTGGAAATATAATAACTCTGTAATCATGTAGGTTGAATTCCTACCGATGAGTGAGACGTTTGAATCCATCTCCTACGTGCTGTTAAGTAACATCGAAGTGGTGCGAAGCTAGGAGAAAAGTGAATAGCTGATAGCCGAATTCAGTAACTCCGCGAGGGAAGTTATCTATGTCCAACATGGTCTAACCCTTCGTAAGCTTCGTAAAGTAAAAGTAGTGAAACGGCTAATACACTACAGCCAAAAGGCATTCAGAGGAAAGGATATGAGATATTTATCCTCATATTTAAAAGGAGCAAAATGTAAATTTTGCTCTGCTCACCGAAAATTCTCTCGGAGTATAGATTGGGGACTAAGGATAACGTGAAATGATGACAGGGAACGGGATAACCCCATGTTTCTGTCCGATTTAGGACAAGTCAGATGTGAAGCGTATGGAACATGGGAGTAGGATGCTGTAAAAAGCTAATGCCTAATCCGAAATAACGGGTAATGCCAGACATGGATGGGCGTAATGCCTGGTATCTGCTGACGTACAGCCCTGAGTCTTAGTAGAGAAATCAGTCACCTTTAATGACTAATACAGATTGATGGCACAACGTCTCATGACTGTGGTTT
>JBGTNM010000193.1:0-5877 GCA_041743025.1 Microcystaceae cyanobacterium | reverse complement strand
CCGACACGGGACTTTCTTCGACAAAACGCTCAAATACCTGCCCTAGAATCATTCTCGCTCCTTCCCCAATACGCACAATGGATTCTTTTACCTAACTAGAAATTTTTGAGAATCACAAGACCTTGAAAGGGCTGGTCCTATATACAAAGAATTATTTCCGAGGGATGATTTTTTTGCTATCATGTCAAGCAAATTTTGAAGCGTCATAACGCAAAAACAATGAAAAAGTATTTAGCAGAATTTTTGGGAACATTTTGGCTAGTCCTCGGCGGTTGCGGTAGTGCGGTACTAGCGGGTACCTTTGTGGCTAAGGATGTCACCCTCGGCACAGATACGCAATTTCCTTTGGGAATTAGTTTCGTTGGCGTTTCTCTCGCTTTTGGTTTAACCGTCCTGACGATGGCATTCGCCGTTGGGCACATTTCTGGCGCACACTTTAATCCGGCTGTTACTTTTGGTTTGTGGGCGAGCAAGCGTCTGCCAGGGACGGAACTCGTACCTTACATTGTGGCGCAAGTCCTAGGAGCTATTGCCGCAGGGTTCATCATTCTGCTCATTGCTACTGGCAACCCTGATTTTGCCCTTGGCGGGACTAATCCCTTAGCCACCAACGGTTATGGAGCGCATTCTCCCGGTGGCTACAACTTGCTAGCCTGCTTGATTGCCGAAATCGTCATGACTTTCATGTTCCTGTTAATTATTTTAGGATCGACTGATCGCCGCGCTCCGGCTGGACTTGCGCCAGTTGGTATTGGTTTAGCGTTGACACTGATTCACTTAATCACCATTCCTGTTACCAATACCTCTGTCAATCCTGCACGTAGCACGGGTGTTGCACTTTTCTGCGGCAATTGGGAGTTAGTTGCTCAACTTTGGATGTTCTGGGTTGCCCCCATTGCAGGAGCCGTTTTAGCAGGTTGGGTTTACCATAGCGTATTCGCCGAACCTAGAGTTGATCGCGTCGTCACAGAACTGGAAAACGTTTCCTAAGCTTAAATCACAGCACGTTTAAGGGTATGGCGATCAACGAGCGATCGCCATTTTTATGTTTTATAAGCTGAGATGCATCTAAACTACAGATGAATAGCGAGCAAGATGCTCGCACTAATTGGGTTACAAACTGCTGTAACTGAGATCATCTCCAAAATCCCCACAACTGCCGCCACCAGGGAATCGGTTCAACCGGCACAAATTTGATTTTTTGACGGATTTCATTAATATTCCAATCCGTCAGTCGAGTGAGTGTTTGAGCTTCTTGTTCTTGTCGGTTTCTGACTGATTTTTGATAGTCCTGCGCCGCCGCACAATTACTCTCTCCTTGGTACGGATGGCGAATCACGTAACGCCCTTGAAAAAATTGACGGTTAGCTGTTTGTTGAAACTGTAAATCTTCCGGGAAAGTATCGCGAGCATAACGAACATGAAGGCGACTGATAAACACGCTGGGCGTACTGTTAGAATTTAACCAAAACACGCCTGCTTTTTTTAACTCCTCTGCATTCAAGGGTTCAGCCGAGCAAGGGTCACAACTTGCCATATCCCAAGCATATTCTAAAAAAGCGACCTTTTTTCCTTCTTTGATGTAAGCGGTTTGAAACATCGCTGGATAGAATTTTGCAAATTCTTGCTGAACAAATTCAGGAATTTCTACCTCTGAAGGCACTTTTACGGTACGATAGTTGGCTAATTCGATTTGTCCTTTGGGGGAGAGAAGATAGACAATAAGATCTTGGTTTCCCTGAGCATTTAACATTCCTAAACGAATAGGTAACATAAACTTAGGAGATTCATAAGCGATCGCCAGAGGACGGAGTGATTGAAACCCGGTTTTTGCGTATTCTTGCAGATTAACTTTCGCCACAAAAAACTTCATTTCTTGCCGAATATAAGGGCGCAATACTTGACTTGTTCCTGACGGAGTTTTATAGCCATTTTCTCTCAACCAAATTTCTAAACCATCCGATTCTTTAGCACTGAGAACGACAATATCGTATTCTCCAACTGAGAATTGTTCTATTACCGTCACACCTAATACATTATCGCGCCGACTTTTCGCTTCATTTTCTGAAGCACGCGGCGCAGAAGGTGCAGCATCATAAGCTTGAGGATAAATGGCACAAGGATCGGAGTCAAAATATTCTACCAGTCGAGGCGCACTAAAAGCATCTAATCGTTCAATAATTTTTGACTCGCCTAAATTAACTTGTTCTTGTTTAATAACCACCGGAACGGGAATGACAACCGCAAAATCTTTCACATCTCCTTGATAGTCATTAGACATAGTTAAAACCGTGCGATCGCCCTCTCTCGCAATAATCACTTGAGAGGCTTTATTATACAATTTTGCATCGGCTTTAGCGACATAAAAGCCACAGAAAGCTAAAGCTGGTTGATTGAAGGCGAACGTCACTACTAGAACAGTCATTAAGGTGATTACACATCGGATTAATTTCATTTGCTAAACTCAACTTTAATTAAATAAAGGTTTTTTTATTCCATTATTTTGCCAAGAAAACCTCGGCGCGTTCCATAAAACATCTAGCAAGACAGTCATAGGCGATATAATAAATAAAGCCCAAAAAACTGCTGTTTTAAGGTAGAAAAAATGTTCTAAACTAAAACTTAGTAAAGCAATCGCGATCGCCCAGATTAAACGGCTTTTAGCTGCATTAGGAATCGAGCGGGGATCGGTTAGCATAAACAGCGCAAAAAGCAGCAAGCTGCCGCTCATTAAATGATGCTGCCAAACATCCCAACTCCAGCCTAACCACACACTCCGAATGGCTTCTAATCCACCATAAGCTATTAAGAAAGCAGCCGAAGTATCCCAGCGACCGACTCGTTTTAAAATGATTCCTCCCGTTCCTAAAAAGAGTAATAAATACCACCAATCTGCTCCCCACTGTCCCGGCGAAACCCAGGCATCTTGGGTAAAAATCAAGGCGATAATAATGCCAAAGTTAGCAGGATTAAAAAAATGTTTTCCTTGCACTTTAAAGCAAAATTTACTAGCAATTGCCAGACAACCGGCTAAGATAACGGTAGTATAATCATTGGCACGCAACAACAAACACAATCCCAATGCCGTGATTAAGGCACTCCGCAAGGATGACAGTGATAGAGTATGCCAGAAATTTCTAGAAACGTTGAGAGAATAAATGTTTTTATTGTAACTTTGGTTTAGGTAAACAAAGCTAGTACAAAGGATTTGTGTCAGCAGGCAACTGGCAATCGTCGCCGCAATTAAATCTGGTTTTAATGTCCAGTCACGAGTGGCAACTCCTAAGCAAAGAAAAGTTCCTAAAAACAAGATTTGATAGTCACGAGTATCTTTAAAAAACATAGTTCTCCTGCTGTCATGCGATCACGTCAGTCTCATCATCTGGCAATGAGCCTCTACTATTTTGGCGAGTTTTCAATCGATTGACACGTCCGTTACACAATTTGCAACAAGTCTCATCCTTTTTAGAGGAGGTTATCTCTGCTGCAATAACCATTTGCCTAGAGCAGCCCCGATGAATTCTGCTAAAATACTAATCACTCGGAAAATGGCAATACTACTGAGTAAAACACCGCTAGGAAAAGTTGAGCGATCGAGGAGAGCAATAATCGTTGCTTCAAAAACACCTATGCCACCCGGCGCACCCGGAATAATTAATCCTAATAACCAGGCGAAACTAAAAGCACTTAATAAAACTGGAATTTGACTTATTTCAACTGGGATCAAAGCCATCCAAGTTAAAATGAATCCACTCCCTCGAAGTAAGATAAATCCTATTTCGCCTAATAAAGCTCTGCCTGGGTAGTGGTCAATATAGACTGCTTCAATCGGTTGGCTTTTTTGCTTCAGTTTTCTGACTAAAAGAAGTAATTTGTTTAAAAAAAATGGATGAATACCTGCTAAAATAATGACAAGACATAAAACTTGAAATCCTAGTATATAAGACTCAGAAGTCGTTTTAATAAAGCCTACTGCCTGACTTAATAGAGCAAGTATCAAAGCGGCGGCTGCCATCAAAAGCGGTTCGAGTAAAACACTGAAACTGGCTATACTTAGTGAACCACCTTGTTTAGAAATTGCTGCAATTCGACCGTAAAAATGACCGATATTACCCGGAAAATATTTGGCGAGATTAGTTGTCAAATAAATACTTAACGCCCATGAATTTTTAATAGGCAGTTTAAAGCTTCTTAATATCCAAATCCAAACCCATCCTGACCATAGATGAGCCAATATTGTAACCATGAGAGCAATAAATAAAATTTCCCATCCTTTTGAGTTAATTCTGACTTCAGCAATTTTTTGCCAGTGATGAATAAAAGTTTGAATAATAAAAAATAGGGTTGCGCCAAATATAATCCATCTTAAATAAGGCTTGATTATTGAAAAAGTTTTTTGCATATCCAAAATTCATCACGCGCTAATTGATCGGCATCTAACTTTGCTTGTCTAGCTTTTACCGCCGTGATTGGCTTGTTAGGGACAGTGGCCAAAATCCTCGTGTTTCCGAATCCTTAGAAGATATTGATAACCAAAGCTTGACTTATCCCATTTATCCTTGACGATCGCTTGAGATATAGTGGTAATGAGAAAGTAGCGATCCCTTCGGGGACGGCTTCGCAGCACGCGAATGATTGTGCAGGGACATCTGAGAGACCTTTTCTAACTAGAGCATAGCACCATGTCCAATACCCCCATACAAATTACCACCGATCTCAGCCAAGTTTTAGAGCAAATTAATCAGCAGCTAAAATCACTCCAGAAAGAAGTGACTGATTTTCGGACTGAGACGAAAGTGGCTACTGAATCTATCAAAGGAGAGATTAATACTTTAAGGGGAGAAGTTAATACTTTAAGAGAAGAAGTCAAAGGAGAGATCAATACTTTAAAAGTAGAAGTCAGCCATATCAAGGAAGATGTCAAAGAGATTAAAGGTTCTCAAAAAGCTCAAATTTGGTCGTTAATCGTGTTAGCTTTTACCGCCGTGATAGGATTGTTAGGGACAGTTGCCAAAATCCTCGTTTTTCCGAATCCTTAGCAGAGGTTAATAAGAGAAATGTAGCGATCGCCTGTCAGCGAGGTTACAGTTTTAAGATAAAATTCTGTCTAAAAGGAGAATAGCACCATGTCTAATACGCCTATTCAAATTCCAACCGATCTCGGCAAAATGTTAGAGCAAATCAATCAGACGCTAAACTCACTACAGAAAGAAGTGACTGATTTTAGGACTGAGATGAAAGTTGAACTAGCGATAGTTAAAGGAGAGATTAATACCTTACGAGAGGAAGTTAAAGGAGAAATCAGTAATTTAAAAACAGAAGTCAGTCATATCAAAGAAGATCTCAAAGAGATTAAAGGCTCTCAAAAAGCCCAAATTTGGACATTAATCGGCGTTCTGAGGACGGCGGTACTAGGTACAGTTATTAGATTCGTCATCACTGCTTTACCCAATCCTTAACCCGCAAAAACGTACAATCCGCCACTACAGTTTTAAACATCGGTTACAGTTTTGGTAACAACAGGTGACACTCAGGGAAGTTGCATCTATGCTGGAGGGGAATTCGTTCTGACTCCTTCTAGCTGTTGGAAGATAACCCATGCACCACCCTACTCAACTCCTCACCCTAGCGACGGCAACCCTATTGTTGTCTTTCCCTTTGTCAATTGTACCGAGTCCCTACCTGGTATCTGAAGTGGCACAAGCGCAAACAACCGAAGCAAAAAAAGCGGAAGCAGAGAGGTTGTTAGATGAGGCAGTTCAACAGTATCGCCAAAGTCAATTTAGAGAAGCTTTAGCAACATTGGAGAAAGCTTTAGTCATTTTTAGAGAAATAGGCGATCGCTCTGGAGAAGGCACGACACTCAATAATATTGGC
>JBGTNM010000192.1:0-1574 GCA_041743025.1 Microcystaceae cyanobacterium | reverse complement strand
GTTTTAGAATACTGAGTCGGGACAGAAGCAGTTATTAAATGCCCAAGCGATCGCCTTTCGTGGACTTGAGTTGATTGGCAAGGGTATCATTAAGTAGCGTTTGGAGTCCTGTCAGTATGGCTGCTTCATCGAACAGGCAATCGCCTTTTCATCTTTGTTATATCCATACTCTGTTTGAGCGCAATCGGCAAGCGCCCTAGCATCACTGACTGGTGTACTCAGGTCTTGAATGGTATCGCTGTTGTAACGATCAATGCCGATGTCAACTGTCAGGTTGCGATCAAACATGTTTATATTCTTCATGTAGTAATCAACATCATAAATTTGGTAGAGCCACAAATTGATTAGAGCTATATTTTTTAGTTTTTTAAGTAAATAACCGAACCCAATCGGGATGCGCTCATAATTTTACAAATCAGGGATATATTTTTGTAATTTTTCGGCAATCTGCAAATATCTTTGTAACTGAGGTTCGCTCAATTTTTCTCCTAGTTTTTGCTTCAGTCTTAAAGAATAAAAATAATCCAATTCTTGCATATTGTTAGCAGATTTGATGGTATCTTGAAGAAATTTGAAATGCTCCCTTCGTTTACCTTCGTCAGTCTTGGCATTTTCATCTAGCTGACTGAGTACAGAGGCAATTTGCTGATTGACCAAAAGCTCGCTACTATCTCCAGAATGTATAATTCCTGGTACTATTTTGATAACTACATAATCATGCAGTGGCTTTTTGCCTCTTAGTTGTTCGCTGACAGGTTTTAATTTAAGGTCGAGCAGTTTATACATAACTGCCTGTACTTCTTCGTTAAAAAATATATAAGCTCCATAACGTAATGGAGTTTCAAAACTTTCTTGAGCATACAGATCTAGGGAACTGTGAAAAATTTGAGTATTTTTATCGCCTAAGCCACTTAATTTATCCAATAAATTGGTTAAATTTGATGCCACTCCCGTAAAAGGTAAAATGGCAGGAAATACTGCACCAAAATTATTAGAAACTGTGGTGATGGTATTATTAATTGACCGCTCCGCTCTTAGTCCTTTATCAATTTCAGTAATCTCTAAAGTAATTAATAAGCGATTAGCTTCTGAATGGTCTTGCTTAGAAAAAATATGTTCTGCTGGCAAATTTTCACCAACAAATCCATCAGGAACGTCCTTTTGAAAAAAGTGAATTCGTTCGGCAGTTGGCTCGTTACCATATTTAAGCCAGGAACGAACTAAAAGATCGTTGCCTGTATCTTCTAGCTTTTCTTTGATATAGAAACTTTCAAGGGAAATTGTAAATGCTTCCCCTTCTTTAACCAGGTGATCGCTTTGTAAAACTTGGGATCTAGCTGGTCTTAAATAAGAACCGCCATCATTCTGAATTTCGGTTAATGGCACAAACCAATATTTACTTCTTTCTAAAGTCATTGTTTTTTATGGAATTTTTTAAATGCTATAAAAAATTAATTTTTAAAGGTGAATATCGTAATAAAAATGCTAAAAAACTTGGTAAACTTTGGTTGCTTAAAATATTTAGATGATATGAGTGATCGCCTGCTTAATTAGATATTTCTTCAACTATTGAT
>JBGTNM010000191.1:0-3660 GCA_041743025.1 Microcystaceae cyanobacterium | reverse complement strand
CCAAACCCCTTACTTGCCCAAAACAACGAAAACCCGTATACTTAATGACGTGATTAATTACGGGGCGTAGCGCAGCTTGGTAGCGTACCACTTTGGGGTAGTGGGGGTCGTGGGTTCAAATCCCGCCGCTCCGATACATTTAAAACGTTCTCTGTGAGAGGGTTTGTGACTTCAACCATAAGCTTGCCGAAACGGCAAGCTTATGGTTGAAAAGGTATACGGCAAGGTTATGCTTGAATACTAGCGCTTGCGATAGCATTTTTCAAAGTATTTCTGACCTTTTTATATCTAAGATGTCCTTGATGAGAAAGAAGTTGGCTGACACGGGCTTCTGTTGGATACTCGCCCGATTGACGTAAATCAGAGACAATTTCTTCTATTTCTTGACAGCAGTTTTGAATTCGTTTTTCAGTCTTCAGTTTTCTGTAGCTACGATATTTTCTAGTGATAGCTCTACACAGGTCAGGAAAATGATTTGAAATTGTTCTTTTATGAAAGCCTAGAGCTTCTGATATTTCTAGCAAATTCATTGGTGAAGTTGCAGAATCGTTCAAAATACTTGGTAGATAAATTTCAATTTTCTCTTTATTGAATACTTTTGGAGATCGCCTGCTCGAATGAGGTAAAGTAGACAATCTCTCAGGATGGATTTGAACTAATCCAAAAGCTATTTGTTTTAAACTAATGAAATCTACTAAAGAAATATCCAAACAGTGGCAAATTTTTAAAATTGCTCCAAGCTCAGGTTTACTCGCACCTTTACACCACATCCAAACAGTATTTTTTGGCAATCCAAAGGTTCTTGAAAAGGCTGCTATATTACCTTCGTGTGTAATCTCGACAGTCTGCTTTAAAGCTTTAGAAATATCGATCTTGTCAAGCAAATATTGGGCTTGGGGTATGAACGCTACGAAGTCTCCTAGAGTCTCTGCGATCCAGAGACTTTGAGAACAACCGATTTCGCTTTGATTTATGGCGTTTTCGCTAAGTTGAGATATATTTCCCAGCCAAAATTTACACTGAGAACAATATCCAATACGTGAATTCCCAGCTAACCAAGGAATAGTGTTCTGACAACTGGGACATATATTCTGCAATGGTTGATAGTGTTGTGGGCACATTTTCGTATCGGCAAACAACCACAGTAAAGGTTCGTAAACAATCTGGTTGAATTCTTTCCATTCTTGATAACAGTAAGGACACCAGGCTTTGCTGTGTTTGAATATGTTATTTGAAGAAAATATACTTTTGTAAGATAACAGAGTTAAATAATGCAAATTTTCTTTTGTAGTTAAGTCTTGCAACGATGATGCTAATTGTTGAGCTAATGTCCCATTTGAATTTAGCGCAGCACCACGATTTAGAACTTTTTTCAACCCAATTCTTTGTTGATTTTGATTGAATTTATCTGAAACTGAGGCAGCAATTACTCGGACAAATAGAGATTGGATACTAATTGAATGAGCTTCGGCTAATCGCATTGAATAGCTAATTAGACTTTCACCATATGTATCTCCAATCTTTAGACCTCTTGCATGAATACGAATTTTCAAGGTTTCAGCGATTAGTATTAATTCTCGAAATCGTACATTCTAAATTGTATTTGAGCATTTACAAAATTATTCGTGCAAGAGGTCTTTTATAGGCTCAAGATTGTATAGGTAACTTCGAGCTGGCATATCAAGATTTGCTGGACACCAAAAATTATAAACTTTTAAACTAACATTACTACTATTTTTCATATCCCAATTCTTTTCTTATTTCCTGAAGAGTTTCTAAAGCAATGTCTTGCACTATCATCAAAGGTTTATCCAAGTGCTGGGATATCTTGTATCCCAAAGGCTCTTCTCCATTCTCATGAAGTTGAATAGCAATACGGCGAATTTGTGCTGCCAACTGATTTTTTCGCTGCTCTGCTTGCTTACTTCTGTCTTTTAAATATCTTTCTGCAATTGTATGAGATAGCTGAGGATAATTTTTACGAAGATTTATACTACTTATATTCATTCTTCTACTTATTTCATTAAATGAAGGAAATGGATATTCTTCACTAATCAAAATTTTCTCTAAAAGAGTTTTTGTTTCTTGGTTTGTTTTATTTTTTATGTATTCTTTGTGCCTTAAACTAACTGAAGAATATAGATTTTGAGCGTGAAAACGTACAGAGGATTCTGGAATATCTAGTCTTTTAATAATTTCTGAGGTATAGCGGTTCTCAGGGTTATGGAGTACAGGATTTTTTCCTTTCTCCTTTTCCCTTTAACCAAACACAATCGAGGTGTACCTCATTAATAAGAGAAACGCTATAGATGGCGGCGGTGACTCTTGAAGAGCTTTTTGTAGAGCAGAAATTATTTTTTTCTTGGAATATTTTCTTCGACTGTTTTTGGAATGACCTTTTGATAATTTATGTCTTTTAATATTTTGAATTAGCTTGTCTGAGATGGTAATATCTTTTTGGGTAATAAAATCAATTAGGGAAATATCCAATTTGCGACAGATGTTTAACAAGTTGGTGATATCTGGTATGTTTTCTCTAGTACACCACCGACCTAATACAGTTTTTGAAACCTCACAGTATCAAGCAAATGTAGCCTTGTTTATATCGGGAAAGGTCTGAATATAATTGCTGAGTTTATGACTTATTATCGATCTGCATGGAAAATCCGATAAATTTGGAGTGGAGATAATTAAATTACTTAGCTCATGAATGATTTGTAGTTGACTTGTTAATTCATCGATCAGTAAATTACGATCTTCTTTGTTTGAAATACCCAGCCACTCCAAACAACTAGAACAATATCCAACTCTTGATTTCCATCCGAGAATTTTATTGCTTTTTTGACAGTGGGGGCATTTTATAGCTAAAGACATTTTGTGTTTAGGGCATATTTCAACTATTTCAAGATTCCAAATTAATGGCTCATAAATAGCTTGTTGAGTATTTTTCCATTCATCAAAGCAAGAAGGACACCAAGCACGGTGCTTTTCAAGAAGATTTCTTTGAGATAAAACTTCTTTCCAATTCAGAAAGGTCAAATGTGATAGATGTTGAACAGAAGTTAAAGATTCGAGAATTTGACTCAAACTTGCTGTCCATTTCCCCGTACCATTAAAAGACTTTGCAGAGTTAGCAAAAATTTTATCTATTCCACCTTGATTTGAGTATCTTTCCGCATTAAGATCAGAATTAATACCCATTAAGGGCGCGATCTCATTTTTTAATAAGATTCCTGGTTTAACAATATGAGCTTCTGCTAATCTGATTATGTAGCTAGTTAGACTTTCGGAGTGTTAGACCTCTTGCAAAAGTAGAGATCGCTGACTAGTTTTAGTTCAAACAAAGTTCGTAGTTGTAGATAGCAGCAATCAAATTAAAACGTAAACCAAATTAAAATATTTTCTATTTTCCGAATTATTCGGTATGTTGTGGATTCATTAATGCTCCAAGATTGAGCTATATGAAAGTAAGTTCTGTACTCTCTTAAATATTCTAGAGTCATCAATACTTGATTTTCTAGACTTAATTTAGATGGTCTTCCTGTTTTTGTTTTCTGATGTTCATTTTCTTCTACTATTGTAACCATCTGAGCAAATGTCTCTTTTCTTACTCCACAAAAGCGTTTAAATTCTTGGGAGCTTAGATTTTTTACTTTTTCA
>JBGTNM010000190.1:0-45597 GCA_041743025.1 Microcystaceae cyanobacterium | reverse complement strand
TTTATTTAGGATTACACGCCATCGCTTGGATTGAGTCTCTACAAATGTTTACTGTTGAAACTCAAGCATTAATGAATTTAAGCCGTCATAAATGTGCTAATTATCGACGAGGTATGAGGGCGGCAACCCTCATTGCATCTGTTTTCTAGCTTTTCTTGTCACCCCGTCAGCCCTTACGCTTAAAACTCGCTTTGTTGCATCTCTTCCTTTATCGTGAGGTAAATAAGTTTTATCTTTCTTAAAGATAGCCGTATCTGGCACAATAAAACTATTCTCAGACGCAAAACAAAGACGAATCGCAGGTGATGAATTGTATAAACCAATGGGTAGGGTAAAAATAAGATGAACCCGTAAGTCTTTGAGGAGATTAGAATAATTGATAAATAAATCTCTAATCGCTTCCGTTGAAACACCAGCTTTGTCAAAGTTTTCCCCAATCACTAACCATTGTAATCCTTGTTTTTGCAACTTTTGATTGCAATTATCTAGCAATTGATTGGCAATAATAATTAAATCATTTAACTGAGAAAAGCGATATTCTATGACTTTCTTTTCCCTGCTAGAAGCAAAGCGAAATTCCCCTTTTAGGGATGCAAATAACCCTATTACTTTCGACCAAATGGATTCTTCTTTAGCACCGATTCCTGCTTCAGCTTTAATAGAACTATCTCTACTTTCTTTTCTAGTAATTTCTTCTTTGCTAAACCAGTCTAAGAGTTTTTGTAAGGTACTGCTATCTGGTTTTTCTGCAATTTCTCCAGTTTTTCCTACAATCTCAATAATAATAAATAAAACAATATCAAGAGGATTAAAGTTAATGGAATCAAGATCGGTCAGAATATTAAAGCGAATCGGTTTATATTGCTTACTGATGTCTGAATCTAGAATTAACCGATTTAATTCTGTTGATTTTCCTACCCCTTGATGTCCCATCAAACAAGCTTTATAATGACCGCCAGCTTGGGTTGCTCTTTGTAATCCTAACTTCAGTCGCTTAATTTTATCTCCCCCTCTAACCTCATTCATTTCAGGACGATAAAAAGCATCCATTTCCTGTTGAGTCATCCAAGGTTCAGGCGATAACGTTAAATGAATTTCTTCAAGGGTGGTCGCCGCTTCAAACCGGGTAAGAGAAGATTTAGTCATATTCCGATTCATAATTGATGCTGTAATCATTTTAATCGTTAATTGAGATGCTCTTAACCCAGACTGGCTAAAATAAAAGCATCTATCTTGTTAGCGTTTTGTTATGTTGATTCACCTCATCGCAGATTATGGAACTGGCGATCCTGCTTTTGCTGAAGTCAGCCAGCGCCTCCTACAGCACTTGCCTGACGCTCACATCCACTGCCAGAGCGTTCCAGCGTTTAATACCCTCGCGACGGGGTTTTGGCTTGCTCAACTCGGACTCAATCAGGGCCCTCGCGATCGCCTCATTTACCACAACTGCGCTCCCCGTAAAGATGACCGGGAAGCGCGGCGAGACAACGAAGGGGAAGGATTGACTTATGCTGTTTTGCCCAATGGGGTAAAAGTGATTGGCGTTTGGGCGGGTTATACGCTTTCTTTTATTAAGTCACAAGCCGAGTCTATTGCCACTGTTAACGTTTCACGGGGGGGTTCTCAGTTTCGTTCCCGCGACGTTTTTCCCCAAGCGGCAGCAGCTTTATTTAATGGCGATTTGAGCCTGTTGGGAGATGCGATCGCCCACGCACAAATTCCCGACCCACCGAGCGATCGTATTGCCTGGATTGACGGCTACGGCAACCTTAAAACGACGATTTCGGCAGATTCAATTGATTTAAAACCCAGTACAAAAGTTTTAGTCAGAACTGGAGAAGTAGCCAGCGATGCCATCTACACAGACGGCAGTTTTGACGTGCCGGAAGGAACATTAGCCTTCGCACCTGGCAGTTCTGGCTGGCCGGATGGTACAGGTAAGATACGTTGGATGGAATTATTTTTGCGCGGAGGAAGCGCTTGGCGGCGGTTCGGTAAGCCCAAAGTCAATCAGGTTATCACTTTTCAACCGTTGAGATGATTAACTCATCACTCTCGTTTTATTAAATTTCACTACAGGAATAACACTACTGGGATTTAATAGTTCCAATGATTCAAAGCGATGAACTGATTGGTCAGAGGAATCATGGCAGCTTCCAGGTTGGCGATTGCTCTCACGATGGCCTTGAAGCTCATATCCTTTGAGGAGTCATCGTTTTTGTAAACAGCTAAAATCCCAGGATGATTTGGGTTAGCTTCGTGTAGTTGCTCAAAGTCATCGCAGTTGTGGGTCAGTAACACCTGATTATCCTGTCTAGCATAGTTGAGGACGAGAGAATCTATCTCTCCGGTCAAACCCGCTTCGTTAACTGTCAAAACCTCGTGACTTGCCTCTCGTAACATTTTAACCAAAAGTTTGGCTTGCGAGTCCTCATCAATGAGTAATCTTAGGCTCAAGTAAGACTCCTTTAGCTTCCAAGCGGCGGCGTTCTTCTTGTGCTTCCGACTTGAGAAGCTCCTGATAGGTTTGGCAGTATTCAATGATCTCTTGAATAGCAGCTAAAGGTAGCTCCCAGTTATCGACGGCTTCAGTGGGGGTAATCTCATTCACTATCATGTCTGAGTAAATGACAGAGGCTTTAATTCTGGTTCCCTTGATGTAAAGCTGCTGTCGCCAAGAGTGAGGGCGTTTCTCTAGATATTGCCATTGAGTTTTAGATTTTTGTGTGGCCATTTTCTTCGTGGTTTGTCTGATTTCTGGGTACTACTATTTTACTGATTGGAGAGTGAGGCAGTTTTTCCTATTCCCTGTTGACTGATTATTCAAATTCGCCCACTAACTCGCTCGGTTCCCCAGGAAAAAAACGATTATCGGAAATTTCTAGCAAACTATAAGGACACTTTTGCGGAAAAGTTTGCTCCGGTAAATCCGTTTCTCCCATTGCCAAATCTCTAGCATTTTCATAGGCTTCCAGTCGAGCATTATCCACATGAGACTTGAGACTGGGGTTTTCAGTGAGCAAGCGTAAGGTATCTCGACGCTGAACCCGAATCGTTGCCAGCCAACTGCGGCTACGACATTGAGGTTGATATTCCCATTTCAGCAAATGTCCCATCAATACACTCAGACGATTTCTCAGTTCTTGACGTTGCTGTTTGCCCAAGGATTCAATCTCCTCAATCAAATTGAGCCGGTCGAGATCATTCCATTGGCGATCGCGCAGTAAATTCGCCTGTTGCTGCGTCCAAGCCTGAAAATCACTTTCGTAAAGACTAGTGGTCTTCATACGCTACCTATTGCCTATTCCCCATTAGCCCCTAAGTATGAATCACATTGTCATCTGGGTTTACCAGATGCAAGAGTTTTTGTTTAATTTGGCTGTCAAATACTTCCCATTTAAGCTTGGTGTACTCGGCATTATCGTTGCAACCGCCTAAAAAGCCGACCGGAATTTCAAACCCGCCTGCCATGTCCCGTCCGCCGCCATAGAAGCGGCCTTGGCTGTCTTGTCCGAGGACTTCTTTGAGGAATTCATCGGGATCGAGGGTGGGTTTGCTGGTTCGCAACGAACCGATGACCAATTCGACATCGTTGTCTTGGTCGTGGACAATGCCATAGACGACAGCAGTGTGGATATTTTCTTCGGTGATGAGGAAATCTGCTGCTTGGGGAATGGCATCGCGGTCTTCGTAGCGTAAGTAGCCGACCCCGGCAATAGAGAAATTATTTTTAATTTTGCGGTTTCTGAGCGATCGCTCGATAACATCCATCACCCGACGCGATCGCGCTGACTGCAAGACGGCATTGAGTAATTGGGCATCATAGATGCGAGACAGGTAGGCGGCAGCCAGTAAATCGTCTTCTTTAGCTTGCAACAAGTTGTTGGTATCAGAACGGATGCCGTGCATCAAGGCGGTAGCACACTTAACGTGAGTAGGATTGCTGCTGCTAAAGTCGAGTAGTCCTGCCTGGATGTATTGGGTGAGAATCGTGGCGGTTGCTCGCATTTGCGGGCGTAAATCGATAAATTCTGCCTCGATTTTGCTTTGAATGCTGTGGTGGTCGATGACGACGATAATCGGCATCTTAGCTTCTCGGACGAGAGGCATTAGTTGGCTGGTGTTGCCTTGGCTATCTACTAAAACACAGCCCTGATAGACAGACAAATCGCGATCGCTCAGGGTATTGATCCCCCAGCGTCTAGCAGGCAGTCCTGTTAGCTTGACCAGGGCAATATTTTCTTGGTGAGAGAGCATTCCCGCATAAACGATGTCACATTCAATATTGTAAGGTTGGGCAATGAGTTGATACGTCCAAGCACTAGAGAGGGCATCGGGGTCGGGAAAGTCTTGAATGACAACGATTTGACGTTCGCCCTGATGTTTTTCTAAAGTTTGTTGCAGTTGTTCAACAATCTGTCCGAGCGATAAAAAATGATTGCCATTGCCGTTACCAGAGGTAGCGCTCGCCTCGCTGGCAATTTCCGGATTGGCGATTCCAGAGCGTAATTGAAGATCGGCTGACTTTTGTGAATGGGGAGCGAGTAAGGTTGATTTCATCGATAGGGAGGGGTTTAAAAGAGGGAGGTGAGTAGCGTTTAATGCAGTTTTAAGTTTATATTCTAGACTTATCTAAAATTCAAGTTGAACACCTCTGTATTTAGCCGTATAGTTATAGCAATTAAATTTAAAGCATGGAAAAACTTTTAATAGTATCTTTCACTACTTTATCCTACAAAGACTTTAATCCTATTTTATCACTTTTTTAAAAAAGATACTTTATTTTTTAACCCCACTTGACTTATACCATTAGAAATAGAATTTATTAGCTACAATAGTAAGGAGGTCAGTCAAATTAATTAGAAAATATAGCAATACCAATTGTAAGTTGCCCCTTTGCGTTCTTTTCTCTGTGTCTTTGTGCCTTTGTGGTTAAAATACAATTTATCACAACCTATTTAAGATTGCTATAATTGTGGCAGCTACTCGTTGTGAAGCCTGAAATCTATCACTTAACACCGATACTTAGTAAACATGACATCTTCACCAACCCTAGCAACTTCTCAAACAGTCTCGAACAATGAGATAATTTTCCCTCAAGGCGAATTTTGGAGCGATGAACCCCCTTTGGAGAGTAATTTACATCTACGGCAGATTTTACTGCTCATTCAATGTTTAGAATGGGCTTGGCAAGATAGAGCAGATTACTTTGCAGCAGGGAATTTAACGATTTATTATAGCCCCAATCAGAAGAAATCAGAAGACTTTCGTGGGCCTGATTTTTTTGTCGTTTTAGGAACTACCAGAAATCAAGCTCGCAGAAGCTGGGTAGTCTGGGAAGAAGGGGGACAATATCCTAATGTCATTATCGAAATTCTCTCTGACAGTACTGCCAAGATTGACCGAGAAGAAAAGAAACAAATTTATCAAAATATCTTTCGTACACCCGATTATTTCTGGTTTGACCCCGATAGCTTAGAATTTCAGGGATTTATGTTGCTGAGAGGAACTTACCAAGCGATTGAATCGACGGAACAAGGCTGGTTATGGAGTGAGCAGTTAAAATTATATTTGGGGATACACCAACGACAATTGCGCTACTTTACCCCAAATGGCGAATTAGTGCCTACGCTTGAAGAAGTAGCGACGCAAGAAAAACAACGCGCCGACAAATTAGCGGCAAAACTCAGAGAATTGAATATTAATCCAGAGGAAATATAGGGGATTTATCTTTATTCGGTAACATTTAGGATTTTCGCGTCATTTCAAATAAATTTTGGGCTTGTGCGTCGAGAAACCCTTCAAATAACTGCTTTTCTCCCCCAGCCACTTCGACTAAATTACGCTCGGCAATTTCATAATAGGCATACGTCCAAGGTATTTCTCCCCAATCCCCTTTAGTGTCATCCCAAACCGCTACCGATTCAGTCACCGCTTGAGTTGCTGTTTGTCGCAATCCCGTAGCGCAACTGCCTTCAATCGTCGCTTTCATCGGAATTCCCCGTTGGATTAACCCAGCAACTGTTGCTTCGATGTCGTTGTAGCAAGGGGTATTCTGGTGGTTGACATAGCCTGTAAAGTGATTGACGGCGTAACCATGCAACAGTACCCACGCGCCGTACTGAGTGACTTGATTGACGGCTTCTACCACAGAACGTTTTGGCGGTTGCCAAGGACTGGTAAAAACTGCTTGTAAGCGGTCGATTGAGGTTATTAAAGGAAGTCCAAATGCGTTTGATGCAAGAAAATCACCTTTTTCGACAGTTCCTCGGATCATTTGACCGATTAAAGGCGGCAATTCGTCTACTAGCAATTCACTAATAAACAGTTTAGGTAAATCAAAATCCGTTTGCAGAGGATGGCGGTAGTGATGTGCATAAAGATGGGTGTTGGGAAAATGGTACTCTCCTGCCACTTTATAGCCCAATTTTTCGACAATTTGGGCAAGGTAGGGAATTCCTAAATTCAAGG
Organism: Microcystaceae cyanobacterium; assembly: GCA_041743025.1. Taxonomy (GTDB): domain Bacteria; phylum Cyanobacteriota; class Cyanobacteriia; order Cyanobacteriales; family Microcystaceae; genus JBGTNM01. The sequence goes on along the minus strand of JBGTNM010000190.1, from coordinate 39,126 downwards.
TTTCTCCGTCGCGCTCGACACTTAGGCGCAGGGAACGAAAGGCGATATGATCGTTAGCAACCGTTCCTCCTGCTTCTTCAATCATCTGTTGGTAAACACAAGCGTAAGAAACGCGGCGGCGGTAGTCTTGCCACAGCCTTTCCCAGAGTTGACAGGCAATTTGGGTGCTGTTCATTAGACTTCGTTTAACAAATCTTGGAGAATAGAAAGAGCAACTTGGATTTGTTCGCTGGTAATGACCAATGGCGGACAGAAGCGCAAAGCCGATTTACCACAGCCAATGAGCAGTAACCCTCTTTGAAACGCTTGCTGAATCAGATGGTTGCGGAGAGTGGGTTCAAAATTGCCCTGAGCGTCGAGTAAGTCGATTCCTACCATTAACCCTTTACCACGAGGGGGAGACAGGCAAGCAAATTGAAGGGCTAATTCGCTCAATCCTGCCATTAATTCTTTTCCGCGCAGGTGAGCATTGTCGAGCAATTCTTCTAATAATAATTGTAGCGTCACTTTTCCGGCAGCGCAGGCAACGGGATTGCCGCCAAAGGTAGTTGCATGGGAACCCGGCGGCCAGGTCATCAATTCTCTACGCGCTAAAATAGCTCCTAATGGCAGTCCGCTAGCAATCCCTTTTGCTAGGGTGATAATATCGGGTTGGACGTTCCAATGCTCAATTGCAAACAGTTTCCCAGTACGTCCCATGCCTGATTGTACTTCATCGACGACCATTAAGATGCTGTAGCGATCGCAAATCTGGCGCAAGCGTTCTAAAAAACCGTCTTCGGGAACGAGATAGCCTCCTTCTCCTTGAATCGGTTCAACGACGATGGCGGCGACTTCTTCCGGCGGAACGATGGTAGGGAATAAGTGACTTTCTAACTCATCGAGACTGGCGTGAGTGCCGTACCGAATGTGGGTAACGTCACTCAAAAGCGGGCCGAACCCCTTGCGCTGTACCGCTTTAGAAGCCGTTAATGACAAGGCCCCACAGGTGCGTCCGTGAAACGCGCCCAAAAAAGCAATAATACGCGATCGCCCAGTATAATAACGAGCAAGTTTAATCGCTCCTTCTGTTGATTCTGCCCCCGAATTGGTAAAAAAAACGCGAGCGGGAGACGCAAAAGGAGCGCGTTCTGCTAGCATTTGGGCTAAGTCTACCATCGGGGCATAATAAAAGTCTGTCCCCGACATATGAATAAGGCGAGAGGCTTGATGTTGAATAGCTTCCACCACTTGAGGGTGTGCGTGTCCAGTCGCAGTGACAGCAATGCCGGCAGTCAGGTCGAGGAAAATATTACCATCGACATCTTCTATCATGCAGCCTTCTCCTCTCGCGACGACTAAAGGATAATCGCGGGTGTAGGAGGGAGACATAACTGCTTCATCGCGTTGAATCAAGTCTTTGGCGTGAGGGCCGGGGAGAGGTGTGATAATTTGAGGCGTTTGGGGAAGGGTGGGTTCACGAGAAACACTCAGCATCGCAATTTCCCCCAGCACAAAATAGGTAGCTTTAGTCATATTTAAACATAAATTTTAGAATTTGGGGTGTAGGGTGTAGGAATTTATAATTGAGGCACTGTGCTAATTTTGTGGCTTATGAAAACTAATATTCTCACGCTCAAAAAACTGTATGAAACCGAATATGACCAGTGGCTAGAAGAAATGGTCAAGCGGCTCAAAAATCGTCAGTTAGATGAGTTGGATTACGATAACTTAATTGAGGAGTTAGAGGCGTTGGGACGCAATGAAAGAAGTGCAGCAAAAAGTTTGCTTTTGCAGATAATAATTCATCTAATACTGTATCAATATTGGGAATCAGAAAAGGAAAGAAACGCTAATCACTGGGCAGGAGAAATTATCCTCTTTAGAGTGCAACTCGAAGATAGGCTAACAACGAATTTACAGAATTATTTAGCAGAAGAAGTGCCCAAAATCTATCAAAAAGCTCGGCTGATTGTTCAGAAAAAAGCGAATCTTAGTTCTCTCCCAGAAGAATGTCCTTACTCACTTGAACAACTCCTGGCAGAAAATTGGTTTCCTAATTAGGGTTTGAAGTTCGTCGTTGGACTTTAGTCCCTTAAAAACAAACTAGGCGCCCTTAGCGCAACTACAAACAAGTGAAGCGATTCCTTCTCCTCATCTTTTTTTCAATCTTTTCCTCAATGAGTCTTTCGGGTTGTTTTGGTAATTCAGAGGACTTTCTGACTGAAAATGACCGAAAACTCAATCGCCGCAAGTTAGGATTAATAGTCAACCAAGCTGACCCATTAAGTATCAAAATCGCCCGTTATTATCAAAAAAAGCGCAATATTTCCCGTGAGAATGTTATCATTGTCCAATTCGACCCCAGACGCGCCGCACTATCTTTTCGAGAGTTTCAACATCTCAAAACGAAAATAGACGCAAAAACCCCTCCTGGCGTTCAAGCTTACGTTCTCAGTTGGGCACGTCCCTATCAAGTCGGTTGTATGTCAATGACCAGTGCATTTGCTTTAGGGGTTGACGAAGCCTATTGTGCTAAGGGGTGCTTGCCCACCAAAGCTAATCCTTACTTTAACAGTAGCAGTTCTCAACCCTATAGCGATCTGGGCATTCGTCCGACTATCGCTTTAGCGGCGGTTAATTTTCAACAAGCTAAGCGACTAATTGACCGGGGCGTGGCGGCTGAAGGGACGAATCCGAAGGGAACGGCTTACTTTCTTAATACCAGCGATAAGGCGCGTAATGTTCGATCACTGTTTTATTCTGACATACGGCAGAAGATTGGCGATCGTTTTGCTATTCAAATTCCCAAAACTGACGCGCTAGAAGACAAAACCGATATCATGTTTTACTTTACAGGGGTCGAGCAAGTCGATAAATTAGACACCAATCGCTTTTTACCAGGAGCGATCGCCGACCATCTAACTTCATTTGGCGGCAAATTAACTGACAGTTCCCAAATGAGTAGCTTGCGTTGGCTAGAAGCAGGTGCAACAGGCAGTTACGGAACGGTGGTCGAACCGTGCAATTTTCCCCAAAAGTTTCCCCATCCTGGCGTTCTAATGCATTATTATTTGCAAGGAGATACCCTCATTGAAGCTTACTGGAAAAGTGTCGCCTGGCCAGGACAAGGCTTGTTTATCGGCGAACCCTTGGCGCGTCCTTTTAAAAAATTTATAGATTAATCCCTAAACTCTCAATCGCGATCGCGCTGAGAGAGAAGCCGTCGGCAGGCGGCGGTAGCGGGCTTCTATATTCATGTAGATGCCATAGGCGATCAACCCAAGCGCGACTAACCCTAAGAGGATCTTGCCAAATGGCTGTTGTGCTATGGCTTGTAATGCCTCGTCTAGCCCTTTGGCTTCACTCGGATTGTAGTGGTGGGCTGCTTGAATTAGGAAAAAACCAATCATTGCAAAGACAATACCTCTCGCTACAATACCTACACGACTAATTTGAACTGCCCAATTTGCCTGTGCTGGCGTTAATTCGCTTAAGTCAAGTTGTTTGCGAAATTTGACGCTATAAGCTTTATAGAACTGGTAAAAACCCATCCCAATAACAATCGCACCGACAACGCCTATCATCCACTGACCGAAAGGTTGCGCTAGGACACGTTCCGTCGAATGGGCAGTAGAATTGCCGCCGTCACTGCCGACACTTGCCGCATTCACGGCAATCTTCAAAGCTTGCAGACCTAATCCCGCATAGATAACCCCACTAATCGCATAGCCTATACGGTTAAAAACGCTTTTGGCATCCTGCTTTTGGTGTTCTGGGTCGATCGCGGCTTGGACAAAACGCCACAAGGCGTATCCTGCTAAGCCGATAGCCACTAAAATCAGTAAAAATTTACCAAATGGCTGAACGGCAATGGTGTTTATTGCACCTTCGCTATCAGTCGTTTTGCCCCCAGCATTGAAGGCAGTTTGCACGGCAAGAACGCCAATGATTATGTAGACAAGCCCTTTGGTAGCAAAGCCAGCCCTAGCCAATTTATCAAACCACATTACTCGTTACCTCATCTTAAATGGTCGGCGCGATCGCGATAACCCTCTAAGGCTGCCCGATAAATCGTTTGCTTGTTGGCATCTTCGAGGGTAAGTCTGATTTGAACTTGCGTACATTCTTGCGGATATTGGCGGGCGATCGCGGCTAAAACGCTAATCGCTTCTTGCAATGAAGAAAACGTTCCCGTCACCGTTGGCTTGAGATTGGGGCTTGCCGTTGGATTAAGGTCAGTCCCTTCGATTTTGCCTTCACTGAGTTGAATTTCTGCAAGTCGTTTAAATACGGGACTGACTTGTTCGACAATTAATTTTTCTTGATAAACGGGAACTTCGACGATACGGGTTTCAATTTCTTTGCGAATAACCACTTCGCCGATTTTTTGACGTTTGCGCTCAACTACTAATTGTTCTTGCAGAAGTTGAATTTGGTGTTCTTGCGGGTCGGACTGGGCACTGACAGGGTTCATATTTTAGCCTGCTTTAAGTAATATTGTTAAATAGGTAAGGTGGGACGGGGCTTTTAAAGCGGAGTCCCCGATTCTGGCGGTTTCCGTCCATAATTTCAGGGGACGTTCGGCATTAAATTCCGTGTACAGCCCCTCCATTGCCCACCCTACTGGCTAAATAATTATCAAATCAAATCACGATTATTTTTTAAGTCGCGGTCGTTTTTGACAACTGGCTTGCCTTCAACATCAACATCTAATTCCTCGCGGCGGAGGGTTTCTTCAGACGTTACAGTATCGCGGTCTACGACTTTTTTAACACTCACTTCTTCACGAACAAATGCTTCTTTGCGAATGTTGGCAGTTTCTTCGTAAATTTCCATGCGTGCTACTTCGCCTTCTCGGAAATTTGCTTCGTTGGGTGCAACAGGTTGTCCGGTATTAACGGCATCTTTACGCTCAATTACAACTCGTTCAGTTTCGACTGGAACTGAGGCGCGAGCCGTTTCGGTTGTAACAGTTTTTCCAACTGTAACTTCTCCAACTTTTTGGCGGTTTTTATCTGCCATTAAGCGTTCTTCATATAGCTTGATGCTTCCATGATTAGCTTCATTAACGCCATATAAACTCGGATCTCGGTCGTAGTTGTAGGTATCGCGGCTGTCAGACGTTGCAGGCGTTGCAGGCGTTGAAGGATAATCGGGCGTGCGATAGACATTTCTGACTCGCTCTTCATAGTCCACATTATCCACCATATCGTAGTCAAATTCTGGTAGATTTTCGACTTGCTCTTTCGTCAAAGTAGGAGCATAAACACATCGGTTGGTATAGTCAATTCGACTTGTACCAATTGGCAGTAAAACCTGCTTGCCAAAAATCCAAAAGCCGATATCGATAACAAAATAACGCAAGTGTCCAAGATCGTCTACCAGAATGTCTCGAACTGTGCCGACTTTTTCATCATCTAGACCAGCATAGACATCATAATTCTTAATGTCTTTTCCGGCTAAAATGTTATCTTTATAATCAGGATCGTAATTATTAATTGTTACAAGAGCCATTGTTATCAGCCTCCAAAATTTAGCTTGATTAGCCTATATATATTATATTTGTTTGTCAGTTCTTATGGCTTCTAACTAGCGAACTATGTTGGAGATTATTTTGCCTTTCCTTGTGAATAGGTAAAGAATTCAATCTATACCAAAAAGAAGATTAAATTAAATATTTATTTTGAAATCGTTAGAATGATTAAAACTGAAACCGAATTTGTCCTTCTGGGGGGGGAACGGGGGTATTAGGGTCAATTCCTAACGGAGGTGCGGTGGTATTATTAATTCGTATTTCGCCAGGATTGGGGTCTTGCGCTCCTAACGTAACAGGCAACAGCGTCTGCGTTCGAGCATCCAAGCGATAATTTTGCTGTTTTTGTTGGCTGGGACAGCAAGGGGGATCGCTAGGGGCATAAACGAGTGATTTTACGCTAATTTGTCCGGCTTCAAAGGAGGCGGTTTCGATTTGCATACGTCCTCCTAGCCATACCGTATCGACGTTTTGCAGGTTGTTTCCTTGGGCTAAAATAACCGCTATATAGTTAGAAATTTCAGCTTGATCGCGAATAACCGTTAAAAATACGGCTGCATCACCACTTCCATCGCCGTTTAAGTCGCCTTTTGCCATGACCTGATTGAGCGTAACACTCAACTGTGGCGTTTGGTAAGTTCCCTCTGTTAAAGCAACGTTCCCTATCTGTGGGATGTAGTAGGTTGCATTTTGCAGCTTGCCAGTGCTTAGCAGGCGATCGCTTGACTCTGCTAAAATGGGTAATTCGCCAGGAAATGAACCTAAGGCAGCACTTAATACCAAAATATAGGAAAATTTAGTAATTCTATGCATTATTCTTATTTAAGATCTTTTAGTTATTCTATCGCTATCTTTACCAAAATTTGATTACAACGTATATCTGAGTTATTTAACTGAATCTTAACAGTTGCCATCCTTGAGAGTAATGATAGGAGTGATTTACTTACTTCAAAAAAAATAGGCTTACAAGTCGTGTTTGCTAAAATTTTAGAGAAAATCAAAGAAAAGATAAAAAATCAGCAATATGTGATGACACTACATGCTGAGGAAGAAATGGAAGCCGATCAATTATTTATAGTTGATCTTGAACAAGCAATTTTCACAGGTCAAATTTTAGAACGTCAGCGCGATCCCATAACAGCAGAATCTAAATATCGTCTTTGCGGAGATGCAACAGATGAAATTAAGGTTGAAGTAATTGTGAAATTAAGTCCGATAGGAAAAGTTGTTATCATTACAGTATACTCTTTGTAAAATAAGGTAAGCCAGACTATGCAGTGTGATATTTGTGGTCAAGAAGGGGCAAAAATTCGGCGTGTTACCCGTAGCTATGGCAAAGGAGATGATTTATTAGTCATTGAAAATATCCCGATCATTAGTTGTCCCAATTGTGGAGAAAGTTACCTAACAGCTACAACACTACATAAAATTGATAAAATTAAGAAACATCGTCAAGAATTAACTGTTCAGCGTTCAGTAGAAGTTGCTAGTTTTGTCTAAAAAATATTGGTTCTTTTTTTAATTTTAAAAGCACTACTTAAATGACGATCGCTGTGTTTGAACCGTTTCACCCCATTGCCGCGATCGCGCTGACTCCTCAAGCGATCCGTACATTAGCACCTCTATGTCAGACGATAGGCGCTACCCTTCATCTGAATGAAAATCAAGCGACTGCCGATGCTTTTAACCTTCAAACTTACTCAATCCCGCTTAAAGACCATCTGACCGATATTTGTCCGCAATATCGAGCATTTATCTTTTGTCTGGCGACAGGAGCAGTTATTCGCTTAATATCACCGCTATTATCTGATAAAGAACAAGATCCAGCCGTGCTAGTTCTCGATCCGGCGGGGCAATTTGTCATCAGCTTGTGTGGGGGACATCAAGGCGGCGGCGATCGCCTGACACAATTAATTGCCCAGCAACTCGGCGCGACACCTATTATTACAGGTGCGTCTGCCAGTTTAAACTTGCCTGCCATTGATACGCTAGGCATCCCTTTTGGTTGGCGCAAAGGACAAGGCGATTGGACGGGAGTCAGTGCGGCATTGGCTAAAGGAGAAACGATACAAGTCATACAAGAAACGGGTTCAACACTGTGGCAGCAGCATTTGCCCGCGTCAATTCCCTTCGATTTTGGAGATACACCTACCATTCCTCAAGCACGTCTTTGGATTAGTGTGAGCGAGCGACAGTTGGCCTTACCGTCCGATTTTCCTCAAGTACAATGGCATCCTCGAGTCTTGTGGGTGGGTATTGGCTGTATTCGGGGAACGTCGAAACAAATGATTGCCAGCGCCATCGCCCAAGTCTGCCAGCAATACCACCTCGCCGCCGACGCGATCGCAGGCATTGCTACGATTGATCTCAAAGCAGATGAAGCAGGATTGCTCGAATATTGCCAAGAACGCCAATTTCCGCTTAAAACCTTTCCCCCAGATGTCTTGCGACAGGTGAGCGTACCCAACCCCTCAAGCGTCGTTGAACAAGAAGTGGGAACCCCTAGTGTCGCTGAAGCGGCTGCTATCTGTGCCGTTTCTCCCGTCGCCTCTTTGCTAGTTCCCAAACAGGTGTTTAAATCCCAAACAGAAGCCGTAACCGTCGCGATCGCTCAAGCAGAACGAGAATACACGGGACGTACTGGTAAACTGTGGTTAGTGGGTATGGGGCCAGGCAGTCTCGACCAGATAACGCCAGCCGCCAAAACTGCGCTCGTTCAAGCTGATGCCCTGATTGGTTATTCGCTATATTTGGATTTAATTGCCCCTCTGTTGCGTCCAGGACAAATCGTCGAAGCGTTTCCGATTACTCAAGAGAAACAGCGCTCGCAACGGGCGATTGAACTGGCGACTTGGGGATTGACAGTGGCGGTGGTATCTTCAGGCGACTGTGGCATCTACGGTATGGCAGGATTGGTACTCGAAGACCTACAGGCTAGCGGATGGGATGGCAAAACCCCACAAATTGAAGTTTTTCCAGGTATTACCGCCTTGCAAGCGGCGGCGGCAAGAGTAGGTGCGCCTTTGATGCACGATTTTTGTGCGATTAGTTTAAGTGATCTGCTCACGCCTTGGGAAGTGATTAAAAAACGCCTAGAAGCAGCAGCGATGGGGGATTTTGTCACCGCTATTTACAATCCGCGATCGCAGACTCGCACCCAGCAAATTATCGACGCTCAAGCCATCTTTGTGCAATATCGCGCTCCGCAAACCCCAGTGGCGATCGTGCGATCGGCTTACCGTCACGACGAACAGATCGCGCTAACCACCTTGGCAGAAATGTTACACCATCCAATTGATATGCTCACGACTGTCATTATCGGCAATAGTAGCACTCGACACTATCAAGATTGGCTGATTACGCCGAGGGGATACATCATTTAAGCTTTGATTGCTGAAATTCTAGAATTTTGGAGTATAAACTCGTCACCGATTCTTGTGCAAAAAGCTCATCCTTGAGTTTAAGATAATCCCCACTTCCCACATTGCACGCTGCCCAAAACCGAGCAACTTTAGACGGCTCCATATTAGATAAAAGAATCTGTAAGCTTTCTTGTAAAATTTGTTGCTCACTTTTAACTTGGATCATCGCTGTTTGTCTCCAACACAAAATCGACTAGATTTATCACTTTCATTGTCAACTCTGAACATCGATTGATTAGCCGTTGATCACAGGTGATGAAATAGCTGCTACCGACTGCCTCAGCACACGCAATATATATTATATTTGACAAGGTTCAACCACGACTCACTGTCAGCCAAATGCTTTGAAAATACTTGTTAGGATTGTTCTCATCTTTGATTTTTTTACAAGGCGTATCCCCCTCGCGTTTTGCGTCTCCATCATCACTGAGAATATGAATGCGATCATCGCGATCAGGGTAAAATAAGAGGGCTTCGGGACGAAAATCTTTAGGAAATTCAAATCCTTCGACTAACTTAGGCTGTTTGTCTGAGTTGCCTGACCATAGATAGAGGGCAAATTTGGAGCTATCCCCAAAGCTTCCCGCACAAATTACATAAATATTGTATTTTTTCCAATATTCAATGCTTCTGATGCCTCGTCCACCTAAATCCAGTTCAATTGGGTCGCCGAATTTAGCAGATTCATCTTCTTTTTTAACCAGCTTAGCAGGGTGTTTTAACGGAAGTAATAAAGCTTTTCCGTCAAAAATGGGATTGCGAAAACCAATCAGCAACTCTCCTTTTGGTGTTGCACAAAGCCCTTCTATATTGATTCCTCCCTCAGCTTGAGCCGCTTTTTGTTCGGCTTCAGCAAAGTTATATTTACTCAATTTTTTATTGTTTATTAAATCATTAAAAACCAGGTTTTCGTAAGTGTGACCGACTTGCTGCTCAGTTACAATCAATTGATCGTCTCGCTGAAATGAACGAAGTTTATTGGCAAATAAATTATGACGTTCTATCTTTTTTTCTCCGTCGCTATTCCTGCCATGCGAAGTAATCCAGTAAGTGACATCATCAATCTGAGCAACGCCTTCAATATCAACTTCTTTTTTATCAGGACGAAGATTATTGAGGCAATAATTACCTACAAAAAGGGTTTGGATCGGTTTATCAGATTCGCGAGCTTTGTATACCCTTAAAAAATTATCTTCATCATTGCCGACAATAAAATGATCTTTATCAATTGCGATCGCAGCAGAAGCATCACAAATTTCAAAATGTTTTAAAGGTTCTTGTGTTTCGAGAGTAAAAGTTAAATTGAGTGCCATAATTTATAATTCTCCTAAAGAATGAAAGTCCTACGGATTGGGACAAGTTCCCAATCCCCAATCTACATACAAATCACGAGGGTCTGTATCTCGCAGCCAACTAACAAATTGCTTGTAGTCTGCGGTGCTGTAGATGCCAATACAACCGACTGTACCCGGAGATGTTCTGCGATTCCAATCAATATGAATCTCGATGGCACCGCGTCGAGTCGTACCAGGCCCTTTGTAATCTAGTTTAACGGTTACAGGGCCGATTCCGTTGCCAGCAATACTAAAAACCGCGCCATTATAATTATCTTTACCTCCTGCCCAAAGGATATCGTGGATGAACCACTTGCCTTCTGGTAACGGTTCTTGGGAACCCGCTTGACTCTGAGCGCCAGTACGGAAAGCTTGCCGTTTAGGTTGTCCACAACAGACTTCTAAGCGGTCTTTGAACTGTCCATCTTGAAAATAATCGAGGTTGAGAATAAAACAGCCAAAAGCATCCTTTCGATTGGTTTTGGTCAATTTTAAATGATGTTTTCCAGGTTCAGATACAGCAGTATTATCGGTAGGAATTGGCGCAGCATCTCCCCACAATTTTGCCCAGGTTTTGGGGCCAACTTTTCCATCTGCTTCAGACAATCCAAAGTAATCTTCCTGAAAGTCTCGAACTGCTTCATCCGTTCGATGACTAAAGATTCCGTCGATGTCTCCTTTGTAATACCCCAAATCTTGTAAGCGACGCTGAAGTTCTTTGATGTCATCTCCGGTTGCCTCAGTGTCAGCCATACCTCTGATCAATAAAGAACGTTCAAGGGTGGGGGAATCGAGGAGTTTCGTGAGTGGTTTTCCTTTGCCAGCAATCGTAATTCGTTCTCCAGTAGGTATGACTTTACCAGCAGGCGCAATGTGGATATTTTGAGCATTCTGATATTGCTGCAAAACCTCGATTAAATCTTCTTTGTTAGGATTTTCTAAGGTCAAAATTTCGACAACTTTTTCTCCCTCCCAGGCGACAATAATATTATTTTCTCCTTCTCGATAAGCTTCTAGCCAATTGACAGCATCTTGGGGAGAATCTCCCAACTCTAGTGGCATTCCTAGATTATCATTTTTTTGAAAGAGTGTCTTTTCATCCCGGCGGCGATTGACCAAACCCTCTAGTTTTCTTTTGACACCATTTTCGGTTGCAAAAACCCAATTATCAAATTCCTGAGTGGCTTCTGAATAGTTACCCGCATTAAGTTTTTGACGAAGGGTACTTTCTTTAAAAGCACCTACTCCCACATTATAACTAAATGAAACTAAGGCATCGAATTGGTTTTGATTGAGAGAAATTTCAACTAATTCGGACACAGCTTTTGCCGCTTTTTCACACTCTAAATGGAGAAAAGCTTCAGCTTCTTGTTCACTCAAAACATCTCCCATTTGAACTTTTTTGCCACTGGGATATCGTATGGTTCCATAACCAATGGTCGGAATTCCCACAGGGTCGAGATAAGCTTTATCGCGAAAGCCTTCCCATTTTTTGATCAAATCTAAACAGTTTTGTGAAATTTTCATAGTATATCCTTGAATAACTTCGTTTCCTGTTTTTAGGTTAAATATCCGCTAACAGTCGAGCTTTTCTCATCAAGAATTTCAGCACGGTTTCTTCACGAGAAATGATGTCAGCTTCTCCTTCCATGCCAACTTGGATAGCACATTTGCTTACACCTGAACTTAGCATTAAGCTCTCAGGTTGAATCGTTACTTCGTAAGTATGGTTAGAGGTTGGCGCAACTTGTCTTTTCGCATCGGTAGGTAGGGGACGGTTATTGGTATTTTCTGAGGCTATAGCGTCTGGTGCGATCGCGACGACCTTGCCTTTTAAAGAACCGTAGTCAGGGTAGGGACAGGCTGATACTTTCACCTGTACCAACTGGCCCACTTCTACTTTACCAATATCGCTTGAAGAGACGGCGGCTTGAATCTCGATTGGGGTATTGGTCGGTAAAATTTGGGCAATGGTTTCTCCCGTGCTGAGGGTTTGCGTGGCATTGCGAAGATTTAATTGAGCAATTTGGCCAGAAGCGGGAGCGCGAATGACCGTATCTTGCTTTTCAAGGGCGATTTGCTGAATTTCTTTGAGATCATGCTGTATTTGGGTCTTGAGTTCGCTGTTTTGCTTGAGTAACTGCTCTCGTTCCTGATTTAACCGCGCTAGCGTCGCCTCGCCTATGGCACGTTCCTGAGCAATATGAGCAGTCGCGATCGCCATTTCGGCGTTGCTAGGGTTGAGTCCTGCCTCGGCTCCTTTGAGAACGGCTTGGCTCGTTTTGACGGCGGCTTCTTTCTCTCGCAGTTGGAATTGAGAAACGACTCCAGAATCGGCGAGTTGCTGATAGCGGCTGAGTTCTTCTAGCGCGAGTTCTAAGGCTGCTTTGGCTTCTTGTACTTGAGCGACGGTTGTAATTTGGCGTTCTTGATAGTTGCGTTGGTGCAAGCGTAACTCCGCTTGAGCCGCCGCGATCGAGCGTTGCATCCGTTCGGTTTCTGCGGCGACTTGTCCCGCGAGAGAGGACAGTTGAGCAGCAATTGCTTGTTGCTGAGTAGCTAATTGTTGCAGGTTGTCTTGCAACTGACGCTGCCGAATTTGTAGGCGGGTGTCGTCGAGGTAGACGAGAACATCTCCCTGTTTGACGACTTGATGCTTGCTCACGGCAATCTGTCTGACTTTGCCCTCTTTGGGAGCTTGCACGAGGCGCAATTCTCCTGCCGGACGGACGATCACCGGAACCTTGACCGTTACATTGTACTTAAGTGTTGCAATCAAGCCAAAAGCGCCTACAAAAATGAGCAGTAAAAATAGCCCACCGAGCGTTGTCCAGACACTAATGGTCGGTAAAAAATCTTCGGCTTCTACGAGAGGCAACTCTCTGTGACTCTCAGGCGGTTGAGAGAATAGGGCATCATGGGCAGGAGTGGAAGCATTTAGCTTGACCATAGAGGGAACACTTCTAGGATGATTGAGTCTCAACCCACAGCGATCGCTACTCAGTTCGATCTTACGCTCTGATGTTTAACTTAATGCCAATTTCAACAAAACTTTTCAAGGTAAAGAAATTGGCATTTTTTTACGCCTTAATAAAATTACCTAGCATTCAGTGAAAATACGCAACTTTTTTTGTATAAAAATACTGAAGACAGAAGGATGCTTAGTCGTTTAAATTAGGTAACGTACCAGACCAAACCTAAATTTTGCTGGGTTGAAGCAATTGCTATTGTTTTTTTTGCCTTTGATTGATTGAGCCTTGTCAAGGCATCCTTAATGATTTGGTTTTGTGGAGTAAATTTGAAGCTTTTTCTGTTTAAACGTTGCACACCCAAGGAAAAAATACCATGACTGAGCGCGAGCATTTGGCACAGAATCCTGAGCTTTGGAATGAAGTTTCCGATCTCAATGCCGAGCAAACTTCTGGAGGCAGAGGGATGAATTTGAATCTTCAAATTGTTCAAGAAAGTATGCAAGCTTTTGACGATTTTAAGGACTATATGAAGTCTCAGGCTCAACCAAAACCTGAACTTAAATACAAGCGAAAAGGCATAAAACCATAAATGCTAAAAAGCTGATAAAGTAAAACAGTAGAGGTGTTGTCAGAGAGACCCTGGCTTGAAAAGCCAGGGCTTCCTCTGACTTCGTTAATAACATCTCTATTATATTTTTTCAGCAAAGAAGGTTGTCGGGTAAGACAACCTAAAAAGAACTGCTAAAACTTGTCGTTTTTTTACCTTCAAACCAAAGCGGGTTTTAAATCAGAAATACTGGACTCAAGGATGCGATCGTTGGTTTCAATAGTTTGGTTGTTATCAGTGAGAGAAGAAACGCTAAAAGAGTCCTCACTGATTTCCTCATCGTCACTGTCAGTAATACAAAGACGTTCGCAGGAGATGGTATCAGAAAGAATGGCACTCGCCATCATTCCCGTGTGAATTTCTAATAAAGCTTGGGGTAGGGCTTCAAAAACTAAACGCTGTCCTGGAAAGACAACTCGTTCAAAATACCAGTTAGGAATGTTCGTAATGCGAACGATTTGAATGTGGCTGGTCGCATTGACGTAGCAGCAAAGAAGGACTCTTTTTTGATGATTAGGAATAGGATCGAGAATTTGAGCCATGATGATTAAAGCAATGTTAAATTGGATTTGTCATTATCTAATACCCTAACATCAAGCGATCCCCGCTAGCTGTAATCAATATTACATTCAATCTCGCTCTTTTGCCGAAGCACCAACTTGCAGATGAGTTCGGTCATTAAAAATGCGGGTTGAAGCAAAGCCACAATCTCGCTACAGTAAAGATATATTACAAAGCCTGATTCATGCTCAGATAAAATAATGATACAGCGCATCCTCTATGTTCGTCTTCCTTGTAACCCGATCTTTCCCATTGGAGTGGTGTACTTAGGCGATCACGTCCATAAGGTTTTCTGTGATATTGAGCAGAAAATATTGGATTTGGGAACGGTTCCGCCACTTGACTTTAAAAAGGCTTTAGATCGCTGTATTGATGAATTTAAGCCAACATTGCTCATTTTTTCCTGGCGAGACATTCAAATTTATGCACCCGTTGGCGGTCGAGGTGGCAATCCTCTGCAAAATGCTTTTGAATTTTATTACGCCAAAAACCCTCTGATTCGACTGCGAGGCGCGTTGGGAGGATTCAAAGTCACGACGGCTTATTACGGCGAACTCTGGCGCAATTTCGGATTGATTCGCCTCGGACTCCAACGGGCTAGGCGCTACCACCGTCATGCCCGTCTGGTGGTTGGGGGTGGGGCTGTTAGTGTCTTTTACGAACAGTTAAAAACGCAGCTTCCTACGGGAACTATCGTTTCTGTCGGTGAAGGAGAAACCTTACTCGAAAAACTGCTACGCGGTCAAGATTTTTCTGACGAACGCTGCTATGTGGTGGGAGAAACAAACCCCCGCCAGCGAATGATTCATGAAACCCCCACACCGATTGAGAAGACTGCCTGTAATTACGATTATATTGCCAGTATTTGGCCAGAATTTAGCTATTACTTACAAGAAAACGATTTTTATATCGGTGTACAAACGAAACGAGGCTGTCCGCATAATTGTTGTTATTGCATTTATACAGTGGTTGAAGGTAAACAAGTCAGAATCAACCCTGCTGATGAAGTTGTCCAAGAAATGCGACAACTCTATGAGCGAGGTATTCGCAATTTCTGGTTTACTGACGCACAATTTATTCCTGCTAAGAAATTTATCTCCGATGCTGAAGAATTATTACAAAAAATTCTCGATTCAGGAATGAGAGACATTCACTGGGCGGCCTATATTCGGGCGGATAATTTAACTCCTCAATTGTGCGATCTGATGGTCAAAACTGGCATGAACTATTTTGAGATTGGCATTACGAGTGGTTCACAAGAATTGGTTCGTAAAATGCGAATGGGTTACAATTTACGCACTGTCTTGCAAAATTGCCGAGATTTAAAAACAGCAGGGTTTAATGATTTAGTATCGGTCAATTATTCTTTTAATGTCATTGATGAAACGTTTGATACTATCCGTCAAACAATTGCTTACCATCGGGAATTAGAAGCTATTTTTGGGGTTGATAAAGTCGAACCCGCGATTTTCTTTATTGGCTTGCAACCACATACGCATCTAGAAGAATATGCCTTTAAAAATAACATTTTAAAACCCGGCTATGATCCGATGAGCTTAATGCCTTGGACGGCAAAGAAATTACTTTGGAATCCTGAACCGTTGGGGTCATTTTTCGGAGAGATATGTCTTCAAGCTTGGCGGCAAAATCCTCAAGATTTCGGACGAGAGGTAATGAAAATCTTAGAAGAGCGTTTAGGGAAAGCAGATTTAGAGGAAGCGTTGAGCGCACCAATTGAAAAAGAAAATAAAAAGCTAGTACTGACTTAAGTTCAAGAATTAAAACTGATTTTTTCTGGGAATGGAGGCTGAATTAAATAAATAAAGAAAGTTAGTCTAGAATTTTATTTGATTAAAACTTTTAGATTTTCAAAATAATATGGTATCTAATCAATCCCTAAAATTTGCCATTAAAGAAATTAATTCAAGCTCTGAATATCTGCCCTCTATTGTTCAGTTAGGCGATGCTAATTCAGCAACATTAGGGTTTTTACCTCATGGAGCCTACAAAAGACTGGCTGATAAAAATCGTCTCCTTGCTTGTATTAACTCAGAAAAAGTATGTGTTGGATATCTGCTTTATGATACGAGCGGTTATAAAGTAAAACTTACACATCTTTGTGTCCATGAAGCATGGCGGGGAAAAGGAATTGCAAAATTGTTAATTCAACATCTAAAACAAAAAACTTCTTATTTTTATGGAATTCTTGCATCATGTCGGCGTGATTATAACCTTGATAGAATGTGGACTTCTCTTGGATTTAGTGCAGTATATGAAAGAATAGGAAGAAGCAGCACAGGAAGCATTTTAACTGAATGGTGGTTAGATTATGGTCATCCAAATTTACTAACCGAACTGACCAAAAAAGCTATTGAGTTTAGAATAACTGCTGCAATAGATGCTAATATTTTGGCTCTCCCGTACCTGTGGTGATAACAAAATCTTATAGATTAGTGTAGGATGGGTTAGACGGCAGTAAGCATTCAAACTTAATTAGAAATTATCAATCCGTCGTAACCCATCTTTCAGAGATTTGTATCCTAGTACACATTTTCCCTCACTATGCCGGAAGAGCCGATAAATTTGAACTATTCTGAAGGAGAGCGTAAAACAGATTTTAGAAGACAGCTTCGTCAATTAATCTCAAACCCAGAGTCAATTGAAGCTTTCATTATTAGTCGTCCTGAAGAAACTCCAATAGCTTTTATCATTTTTGATAGAAATGAAGCAGATGAATTAAAAATCCCCATATTTCGCTTTAAAGAAACTAAGCTTGCATCTACTATTTTGCGTCATTGTTTATTTGAATGTTTTTCTAAAGCTGCTAGTGAAAATAGAAATTTTACCAGAATCACTGAAAACTTCTTAGATGAAAAAATTCTTCAAGCACTTCAGGAGGATTATTTTATGAAAATAGAAAATGGTTGGTTAAAAATGAATATTAATGTTGCAAAAAATACAACAGAAATATCATCATGTATTTTAAATTTATGTAAAGCACCTAAACCGGAGTATCAATTCTTTCTTTCTGTGGTAAACCTTCTTAATAATAAAGAATATGTTCAGAATATAAATTTTATATCAGATATAGAAAAAATATTTTATCCTGCCAAATTTATTGATGTTGAAATTCCGACTTTTATTATTCCTATTCAATATTGGTTTGCCAAAGAATTATTTGATAAAGAATTAGCAGAGGAAGTTTTGTGGGGAGAAAAAGAAGATCTTGCACTAAGACGTGAATGTGTATATTATCGTTCAAAATCTGCTTCAGGTGGGTTAAAAGCACCAGGTCGAATTTTATGGTATGTTAGTCAATATACAGGAGGTAGCAGTTCTACTCTAGGAGCAATTCGAGCTTGTTCACGATTAGATGAAATTGTTATTGATAAACCCGTAGATTTATATAAACGTTTTAGAAGGCTAGGGGTTTACAATTTTCAAACTGTTTTGAAAACAGCTAACAATAATTTTGAGAAAGAAATAATGGCTATTCGATTTAGTGATACAGAGCAATTTAGTAAACCAATAGAATTAAAGGAAATTGAAAAATTAGTTGGTCATAGGATTTCAGTACGCGCTCCATACAAAATATCATCCAAAGATTTCGCAATGATATATAATAAAGGAAAGTGAAGCTTAAAAAAAAATGAGTATCATATCACCTAATATCCTCCTTCTATCAATTCATCAAAAATATGCACGTCTAATCTTTGAAGGAGATAAGACAGTTGAGCTTCGTCGAGTTAGGCCGCGATATCTTAACGAAGGTGATTTGATTCTTGTATATGTTAAATCTCCTAGAGAAGCTCTTGTCGGTGTGCTTGAAGTTGAAAAAGTGGTTGAAATGTCTCCAGATAATCTCTGGAAAATTGTTGAAGATAAAGCGGGGATTGATTATAAAGAATTTCAAGAATACTACCAGAAATCATCTGTTGGCTTTGCAATTTTTTTGAGAAACTATCATAGTTTTGATAATCCAGTTAAACTAACGCAGCTAAAAGAAGAATGGTCAGATTTTCGACCACCACAATGTTACAAATATTTAAAAGAGAAAGAAATTTTTATGCTAGAAAAAATAACAAACTTTGATATTTTAAGTATTTCTGAAAAACACAAAATTTATCAAACTGAGTTACTGGATAAAAAGCAAGAGTACATGATTTCAAAAAAATTTGTTACTTTTTAAGTGAAACCATTAGAAATTATTTGAAAGTTTTAAGTTGAATTAAATAAAAAACTGCAAAAAGTAACCTTATTTATAGCTCACTACGCAGTAACGCGAAACGAAGTGCTGTCTTACTCTTCCAAATTAGTTGCAACATCTTTGCCCAATGCCCTATCTTTATCAGGTAAGTGTTCACGCCCCAAATTAAGCTGCCGATCGCTTTAAGGGGACAGCCCTCTCGCTTTCAATGTCTAATCCTGCCAAACGAATTTTATTTATCAGTAACGGTCACGGCGAGGACAATCATTCCTCCTATGTCATTGAAACCCTGCGCCAACGGTGTCCGTCTGTCGAGATAGCCGCTATGCCGATTGTCGGGTATGGAAATGCTTACCGCCGTCTTAACATTCCGCTCATTGGCCCGACGCAAACCATGCCATCGGGGGGGTTTTCTTACCTGAATCGCCTCCGCCTGCTCAAAGATATCCAATCGGGACTGATTGGCTTAACTTGGCGGCAGTTGCAGGCAGTCCTACGCTACGCGCCTAGTTGTGATTTGATTGTGGCAACGGGGGATACAATTTCTCAAGGATTTGCCTATCTCACGGGTCGTCCTTATATCTCGTTTATTTCTTGTCTTTCTAGCCTTTACGAAGGACAGTTGACTCTCGGCCCCTTTATCGGACATTTTTTGCGATCGCCGCGCTGTTTGTCCGTATTTACCAGAGATGCCTACACGGCACGCGATCTAAAACAACAAGGCTTAACTAAGGCAGAATTTGGGGGGATACCCTCTCTCGACCGACTCGTTCCGACGGGCAAAGACTTATTGCTGAAACCCGACGTTCCCACCGTCGCCCTCTTACCAGGTTCTCGACTGCCCGAAGCCACGCGGAATTTTAAGTTACAGTTGCAATGGGTCTTAGAAGTTGTCAAGCTGGCGGGGGGAGAAAACGTCCAGTTTCGGGCAGCGTTAGTCCCGGATTTAATGGCGCAGTTGAATGAGATTGCCGTTCGTGAAGGTTGGCAGTATCGGGAGGGAAAGTTGACGCATTGCCAAGGGACAGGGGCCGAAGTTCTCTGTTACTCAGACGCTTTTGCTGACATTTTACGCGCTTGTCAGTTAGTGATGGGCATGGCGGGATTGGCAGTCGATCAAGCAGTTGCTTTGGGCAAACCCGTGATTCAAGTTCCAGGCAAGGGGCCGCAGTTTACCTATCAATTTGCCGAAGCGCAAACCCGCTTGTTAGGGATTTCCGCCCAGACGATTGGCAGCGAACCTGCCACCCCTGAAATTCTGCAAGAAGCGGCTCAATGCGCGATCGCTACTCTACAAGATAAAGCGTATCTGGCTAGGTGTGTGGAAAATGGACGCGATCGCTTTGGCGGTTCTGGGGCCTCTTGGCGAATTGTCCGCCTGTTGTTAGGCTATTTGGGAGAAACTCAATCAGGCGAAGTGACTCAGGCTGTTGACTCGAAGTTATGAAAAAACGCTCTAACTATTGGCAACTGTTGCCTTTTGTCTGGCCCCACTGGCCGCAATTTTCTCGCGGACTGGCTTGTATTTTAGGATTCGTGCTGTTTACGCTGCTGTTGCCCTACTTGGCAGGACGAGTAGCTTTGTATGTCGGACGGGGTGATGTCCAACAAGTGGCTTACTGGTTGGGATTGGCTACGGTGATATTTTTCATTCGCGGGGCCTTTCAATACGGGCAGAATATTTGGACGATCGCTGCTTCACTCAATATGGTATTGGACTTGCGAACGCACGTCTACGCTCACTTACACCAACTCGGCTTGGATTATTTCGCTCAGTCGAAAACGGGGGATCTCACCTACCGCCTGACCGAAGAAGTTGATCGCATTGGCGAAATTATCGAAAAACTCTCTCATCAGTTCCTTTCCTGCGCCTTGCAACTGATCGTTATTCCGGCTTATATGTTCTATCTCAACTGGCAGCTTACCCTAACCAGTTTAATTCTCGCGCCGTTGATGGCTTGGCTGATTGGTCAGTTCGGCCAGCGATTGCTAGAATTGTCTCGCCGCAGTCAAAACCAAGTGTCAAATCTCGCTGCATTACTGACCGAGGTTTTCAGTGGCATTCGCGTCGTTCAAGCATTTGCCGCCCAAGACTATGAAGTCGAGCGCTTTGCCCAAGAAGCCGAACACAACCGCAAGGCGAAATTTCGGGCCCAGCGACTCAAAGCCACTCAGTATCCGGTGGTTGGCTTTTTAGAGGCCATTAGCATCATGCTGTTATTTTTATTAGGGGGATGGCAAATTTCTCAGGATAATCTTACCTCTCAAGGGTTTATTAGCTATCTGGCTGCCGTTGCTTTGTTGCTGCAACCGATCGATCTGGTGACGAGCAACTACAATGAATTCAAACAAGCTGAAGCCTCAGTTGATCGCATCTTTGAATTACTGGCGGTGCAGCCAACCCTAGAAGAAAGTCCTAACGCAACTGCGCTCGATTCGGTTACAGGCAAAGTGGAGTACCGTCATGTTAGCTTTGCCTATCTCGATTCTCAAAGCGTCCTGCAAGACCTCAACTTACACGTATCGCCTGGTGAAGTGATTGCCTTGGTCGGCCCTTCCGGTGCGGGCAAAACGACGCTAGTTAACCTGCTATTGCGCTTTTACGACCCTCAAGCAGGTCAAATCCTCATTGACGGGAGGGATATTAGAGAGGTCACGCTAGTAAGCTTGCGTCGCCAAATTGGGGTCGTTCCTCAAGATACCATGTTGTTTTCGGGAACCATTGCCCAAAATATCGCCTATGGACAGCGTGAGTGGGATTTTCAGGCGGTGGAGGCAGCCGCGACCATTGCTAATGCTCACTCGTTTATTGCCCCCCTGCCGCAAGGCTACCAGACTTGGGTAGGGGAACGGGGTGCCAATTTTTCCGGCGGACAGCGCCAACGTCTGGCGATCGCTCGTGCTATTTTACTCAATCCCCGTATTCTTATTCTTGATGAAGCGACTTCAGCCCTTGATTCGGAGTCAGAAGCTTTAGTGCAAGAGGCACTTGAACGAGCAATGGACAACCGTACTGTTTTCATTATCGCTCACCGCCTCAGTACCGTCCGCCGCGCTGATCGCATTCTCTTTTTAGAAGGCGGACAAGTGATAGAATCAGGCACGCACCTTGAACTATTGGCACGAGAAGGTCGCTATTCCCAATTTTATGCTCAGCAGTTTCAATCGTAGAAAATAGGAGCTAATACCAATTGCAACGGGAACAAACAGGAATAAATTCTAGATTTATCCTATGGTAAATAGTGTGAGAAATATAACGAACATTGATACAGATAGAACACTAAGACTATTTACTCTTCCTGGAGGAAGAATTGCCTTTACAGCTTTTGTGGCATTAATACGACCAAAGCCATAGTAATCATGGTGACCGTCGTTATAGGTAACTCCACCAACTTTGTCACAGGTGTCACGTAAAATCTGACGCACTTGAGTATTAGTGAGGTTAGAGGAGAGATTCAATAGAAGAGCAGCAACTCCAGCAGCACAGGGGGTCGCAAAGCTTGCTCCTGTCTTAACCCCATAGTTATTTCCTGGAAGAGTACTGTAAACATCTACACCAGGCGCTAGAAAATCAAGCTCTGTCCCATATGCTGAACCATCTGCCATGTCATTACCATTCGCACGCCCAACAGCTATAACTTGGGTATGAGAACAAACTTGATCATCAGAGAGGAGAACACTCGCGTTACTCGTTGCCCAGAAAATTGGAGTCCCTAGACCATTGCGTCCCTGACTCGCTGCAAAATCAATAGCAGCTTCAAGAGCCACTCCCATATCCCATTTTCCAGTTTGGCTTGGTCCTAAGCTACATGAGATTATATCTGCACCAACAGATGGATTTGCACCATCAATTTCAGTCGATGGATCTACGGCATAGGCAATAGCACGGGCAAGTGTATTTTGGGTTCCAACTTGATCTCGTAAACATCCAATTAATAACAGTTCACACTCGAATGCTATGCCACAACCACCACAACCATTATTTCCACGAGCACCAACCATCCCAGCACAAAATGTTCCATGACCGAAATTTGGATAACCAGCATCATTGGGATAGCCAGTTAGTCCTTGTACAAAGTTTTCATTTTGCTGGAGGAAGTATCCTGATTCGGCAACAATTCCGGCTTTCAGATCCTCGTGGTTAACATCAAAGGCATTATCGATGACAGCTACACGCACATTTTTGCCATTAGCGTGATCCCAAGCAACCTCAGCTTTGATATCGGCATTTGGACTGTAGCCATTAATACCATTATTTTTCCACTGCCACTGCCGTCCGTATTCGGGATCTTTTGGTGTGAACCTCTGCTGTATATGCTCAATCATCACTGGTTCAGCATAAACAACGTCTTTATCTTCCTGAAGTCTATTGGCTACGTCAAGTGCATCAACCTCGGTAGGTATGCTTACCTCAAAGAGATTTGGCGAGAATTTAAAGCGCCTTGTGATGGATAGCCTCTCTGTTTGTAGTTTGTTTGCCGCATTTTCTTCAGAAAGGTCTGGCTGCAACTTAACAGTTAATGCGTTCGTACTAATGATGATTGTTCCATCTTCAGGACGACGAAACACTGCTCCAGATGTTTTGACCCCCTCTGGAAGACCAGATCCTCGTTGAGAAGCTGAAGATTCCTCTACAAATGCCCAACCAGCATTTTCAAAAACTTCTAATTCTGCTCCACTGACTTGCAACTGTTCTGTTCCAAGCCTTGAAGTGATGCCTGCTCGACTATCAGGAAAAACCTGTAGAGCTAAGACTCCTTCAATTTGCTCGACTTCACGCCGATGCCCACGAATATAGTAGTAACGTTTCATGGAAAGTCCAGGGCTAACAGGTTGTTCAGGTATGCTTGCTTCTATTCTCGCTGATACTTCGGATTCTCTCAAACCTCCCAAAGCATTGATTAAGTAATCAATGTAGATGTTGGTTTCAGTAGCTGCTTCACCTATCAAGCCATGATTTAATTTGATGTATCTCAAAGCCCAGACAGACCAACCAGGTGATAATCCAAAGGTAAGAAAAACTTCCTTTAAGCCGAAAATCAAGTTCTCATCTATATAACTGGTGCTGCCGAGAACCAAGGAGTAATGAATATAACGCAAGTAGTGGTTGATGTCGCGGAAGCACTTTGCTTTCCCTATTGGGGTGGAAGCATAGTTAGATCCCTGCATTATGGTCAGATAGGGAAATTTCATGAATATTGCGTTGGTTGCGCCCTTAACCAATCGAAAAGATTCTCTAGCAAGAACCTTGGCAGCCTGAAGTCTAATCGGCAAGCTCCTGTAGTAGTTGATGGCAGCTTGTGTATCGGCAACACTGATAAGGCGTCCTTGAGATTCTGCTTCAGCAACAATTTTAGTAAGTACTGTTTCCATAACTACATTGCTTCAGGCTTAGAAAAGAAGTGGAAAGCTTTAGAGTTAACTAGTACGACCTCAGCAAACTCGTTTTTAGGACAAGTCAACCAATCTTCTATGCTCGCACGCAATAAATCTTCAGAGGAGATATGGCTCTCCTGAGCTAACTGTTGCAGCATCCAAAGTTGCTCATCTGGAATATTAATAGTGATGGAAGCCATCAGTCATCTCCTCTGATACGCTTAATATCTGAGATTATAACCTTGATAGGTTGGGCTTCTGGGTCGTGGTTTAACCCTAATTTAATAATTTAAACCAAAAAAACCAAAAACAAGCCGCAAAAAATAAAATTGACAAGAAACCAAAAAATTGTCCTTGAAAGAGAAAATAGCCCATTAAAATAAGAATGGGGAAGATAAACCTGACAAATTCGCTAAGTTGAACCATGCTAAAACAGAAAGGGGCTAGGGTGTACTTTACTGACTAGCAAGTAGCTGTAAGTTTTGCTAAAACTACCAAACAGGGGCAGCTATCCCTTAAGATGCCCAAGTTAACCTGTAAAATTACTATTTAAATTATGAATATTTTAATTGTCGAAGATGAACCAGAAATCGCTCAACTTATTCAAGAAACCTTAGAAAGAGAGTCTTTTTCTTGTCAAGTGGCTAGAGATGGCATAGAAGCTATCAATCTCTTTCAACAATATCAAAGCGACTTAATCATTTTAGATTTAATGTTGCCTAAATTAGACGGGTTAGAAGTTTGTACTCGCATTCGTCAAAAATCAACCGCCAAAGACCCCTATATTTTAATGTTAACTGCCAAAGGCGAAGAACTTGATCGCGTTATTGGTCTTTCGACGGGTGCAGATGATTATTTAGTTAAACCTTTCAGTCCGAGAGAATTAGTGGCTAGAGTTAGAGCCTTATTGCGGCGGAGTTTGCGGCAGAGTGAAACCAACAGCAATGTCTATCAAACTCGACATTTTAGCCTCGACTTAGATCGCCATATTGCGACTCGACAATTAGATAATCTGTCCTCAGAAACACTAGATTTAACAATGTTGGAATTTAACCTATTAGCGACTTTCATGAGCTATCCTGGTAGAGTATGGAGCCGTAGCCAACTGATTGATAAACTCTGGGGAATGGACTTTTTTGGGGATGAGCGAGTAGTTGATACTCACATTCGCCGTTTACGAAAGAAAATTGAACTCGATCCCGCTAATCCTACCTACATCAAAACGATTGTAGGTGTTGGATATAAATTTGAAGACGAGTAAAATTACCCTTCATTGTAGGGTGGGCAATGCTCACCAAAATCTTATAAATCGATGCCAAAACTCAGATTAGGAACTAGGCTTTTTTTATCTCACTTATTAGTCATGTTAGTAGGACTGGGGAGTTTTATTTTTATTGCCAAAATCTCCTCTCCTCGCCTATTTATTATTCATTTAGAGCAATTAGAAAGACGCGGTTTTTTTTCAGTGCGATCGGCAAGAACGTATTTAATCAAAGGCTTTGAAACAGCCTGGGATCGTAGCGCTTTTTGGTCGGTTATTGTTGGCTCGACAGCAGCAGGAGGACTGAGTTATTGGGTATCTCGTCGCATTACCCAACCCATCAATCAAATGAAAGAGATTACCCAACAATTTGCATCTGGTGACTTACAAGAAAGAATGCCAGACAGTGATATTCCCGAATTCAGTCAACTAGGAACTAGCTTCAATCGCATGGCAAGTAGTTTAGAAAATGTTGAAAAAAGACGGCGCGAATTAATTAGTGATATGACCCATGAGTTGCGAACTCCTTTAACTGTCGTTCGAGGATATTTAGAAGAATTATCAGATGGTATGATCGTACCTTCTGCGGAACTTTACGAACGGTTAATTCGAGAAACACGGCGATTAGAACGGTTGATTCACGATCTGCAAGAACTTTCAAAAGCCGAAGCAGGATATTTGTCAATTAAATTACAACCCCTCAGTCTTGAGTTTTTAATCAACATTTTAGTCGAGAAATTTGCCGATCAGTTATTTGATGATAAACTGGTTTTAAAAGTAGACTGTCCTGCCGATCTATCTCCCGTTCTAGCAGACAGCGATCGCACCGAGCAAATTCTCGTTAATTTAATTGGCAATGCTATTTGTTATACTGAAAAAGGAACGATTACCATTAGAGCCTGGACAGAAAAATCTAAGGTTTGGGTGGCAGTAATTGACCAGGGAATAGGGATTGCTGAGGAAGATTTACCTTATGTTTTTGAAAGATTTTGGCGAGCAGATAAATCGCGATCGCGTGATTCTGGCGGTACTGGCATTGGACTGACGATTACTCGCCGTCTTGTCGAATTGCAAGGGGGAAAAATTGAAGTGGAAAGCGAATTAGGACAGGGAAGTATTTTTCGCTTTTCTTTGCCTTCAGCTTAGTTAAAATAACGTGGTTTCTAAATATCTAAGGCTTTTCTGTAGGTTGGAATAACGTGATTGTCAGCCACATTTCCGTTATTAAACGTAAAATAAATGGGTTCGCCAATATGTTGATAATCGAGATCGGCTAACCGGAAGGGAACAAAATTTTCAACTTCTTTAAGAGAGCATTTTTCGGTTGTATTTAAATCGTCAACCAGATCGACACTCGCTAAGGGAACCGTCGGGACGATATCTTCACTGTTAGCAATTCGATAACATTCTATGTTATTAAAGTGACTAGCAAAATCGCGGTTGCCTACTCTAGGATTAGCAAAAGCATAAAGAATCGGAGATTTAAAATCGGTGGCAATTTTGATATGAAGGGTCGCTAAAGTAGCTAAAGCACCCCCTAAACTGTGACCTGTAACATAGACTTGTGCGTCGCTTTGGCATTGTTCTAAAGCGGTTTCAATTTCATCTTTTAATGAAGGTAAGTCATCATCAAAATCGGTAGGATTTTGAATGTCTTTTCGGGTATAAATTTTATTAAAACCTTTGTGGACTTGGCCTAAACTTCGATCCTCTAAAAATGATTCATGATTGGGTTTGAAGTTAAAATTGTTAATCCATTCTGCTGAAGTCATCGTCCCTCTAAAGACAACGAATACTTCTTTTTTTTCTTTGACTTCAGCGACAAAACCAAAAGGAACTCTATTTCTAATCGTTCCTGCCACTAAATTACCAAAACTCCACCAATACTCAGCAAATCCAAAACGTTTTATCAGGCGATAATTTGTTCTATCAAGGGAGATATCAGTCGTGTCATCATACCAATCCCAATTACTAGAAAGTTTGGATTGATCAAAGTCTTTATGAGCTAGATCGATTAACTTTAAGAGTTCCTGCGATCGCTCAAGTTGAAAACGGGAATTTTGTGGCGTTTTAATCAGTAACATGGCATTTAATGACTAAATAGGGTTTGCTGAAAAAGTGAAAAGAAAATTTCTCAAAAATTAGCCCCCTTTTAAGATAAGTTTTTCTGGGGATAATTTTTCTGTAATATAAGTCTTGCCAATCAAAGAGAGACGAATGAAGCCTGATTTATCAGTATGAAGAAATAGAGACAAAAAAAGACAGTTAACCTGCCTGAGCAGAGTGGAAAGATTGATGAATAAAAAAGTAATTGCAATAGAAGTTTCTGAGGTTTCAGAAAGTTTCGTCATGATACAATCAAGACTGTATCTTCTTTTTCCTTGAACAAATTTTCCCTCAATCGTATTCCGAATTCCTTCATCTAATTGGGCTTGTTTCTTTTGAGCTTTACTCACATTTTTGGGGGGTCTTCCCAGGGGAGGGCCACTTATTCTAATCCCTTTCTCTTTACACCATGCTCAATTCCGTCGAGTGCCATCAATAAATTGTCTTCAAAGGAACGGAAGCCCGACAACTGCTGCTTCTGCTCTAACACTTGCAAGATTTCTTCAAACACAGGAAACACCTTTTCTGGCTTCACTGAGTCAAGTAAATCTCGTATCTGGTTGTCGCTTGGGATTTGATGCACCCCAAATAGGCTTTGAGCGTTGTTCTGCCCTTTCTTGTCCGCCATCATCCGTTGATGCGCTAAAAATGAGGGGGTTTGAGTGAATAGCTATTTGTCATAATGAGAATTGCTGCCATTCCTCGACTAAAGAGGATGGGACGGACAAGCTAACGGCTTCCTCACCGATGGTTTGCAGTGTCAATTTCAGGGGAATCTCTGCCTTCAACTGCGGTAGGACAGACTTAATGTCATATTCTGCGACATTCTCTGGAGTTGGTGTGTCCTGAGAAATTTCGCTAGAAATATCCCTGGCGGTTAGAGTTTGGCCCAGAGATGTTGTCAGAGTCAGTGGTTGAGTGTGATCTAATTCCACCGCACCAGGAAAGCCCACTAGCCGCAGAGAGACAACAGCACTACCTTCGGGATGGATGCGCTTGAAGGCAATTGCCTGCCAGGACTTTCCGGTCTGATCCCGCAGGTTTTGCCTGGATTGAGAGAGCATTTGCCCTGGATATTCTTCGATTTGCGTCACAGCAGCAAAAGCGGGCAAGGGACTCCAGACAACCAGTAAAACGCAGATCCAAATAGCCAGCAGCCAGCGCATAGGGCGAATTTTAGATCCGTTAAAGCTAAAGTAAATAGAGTTCATCATCAAAGTCCTTACAAAGTTAAAATTTCTTGAAATTCCAGAGTAAAAATTTTGGATTTTAATCCTAATTGTTTTGATACATTAGCTAGAGGCGATCGCCTCCCCCGCAGCTTTCCAGCCCACAAAACTCGGCGGAAATCCCCGTACATTGTCATAGCCCAATAAATGCAATGTCATTACCCCTATTGCTGATCGGTAGCCAGAAGAACAGTACAATACCACAGGGCGATCGTGCGCAATTTTGTCCAAATTATGAGTCAAAGTTCGTAGCGGAATATTGATTGCGTTAGGTATATGTCCTGACCGATACTCAGAGGATTCTCGCACATCCACCAACACGGTTTGAGGTTTATCTAACAGGCTTTTCAGCCCTTTAAAATCAGCGATCGTGTAATAGCCTGCTGGCATCAACGCGAGAAAGTTATCAACTCCCGATTCCAGATTGAGGGCTTCAGGCAGAGTTTGCATCCTTTCTTGAGATATCGATTCAGCATCCGTGAGAGTTGCTGCTATGGTCGGGTTCTGCCCAACACCAATCAAGAGACAAAACAATATAGCAAATCCTAGCAATAAGGTCTGAATTGTCTTCTTAAATATCATAGGTTTCTCCTAAAATAGATTTTCAAGGGTTCGCTCCGTCAGTCACCTTTGCACTATAGCTTTCAAGTAAAGGCATACAGTTTCTCAGCCGCCGTTAATTGAATGTTTACATTAGCTAACCAATATAACCTGTACCCTTTGGCTGGAGTTTAGATTATTTTTTTAAACAAAACCGTGTTACTTAGGGCTTGCTGAAAAAATCTCTAGGGCGAATCTAGAAGCCACACAGCTTGCAAAATGGTAGTTTCGTCCTCTCCAAATTTATCTAGGGATCGCCGACGAAAGTGCATAGAAGTTCTTTAGCAAGCCCTAAATAAACTCATCTTATCCGTTAACTAACCCATTCGCCAGTAAATGTAAATCAAATGTCAAATAAAAATACAGAAATTTACATTGTGGCATGGGCATCTTGCCCGTGCAGGCTGGAAGGATTGCTATATTATAATAAAAGTCCCAGGATAAACAGACTATAAAAACTAATTAAATGTGGCAAATTCCTCCTAACAATTTAACGCTAACTTCCCAAGATGTGCATCTGTGGAAAATGAATTTAAATTTGTCATTACCACAAATTGATCGGCGTTACCAAATGCTTTCTAGTGAAGAACAAGAAAAAGCCGATCGCTTTCGTTTTGCTGTCCATCGACGGCGTTTTATTGTGGCACGCAGTACCCTAAGAATTCTCCTCGGACGTTATGTCAATCTCGAACCCGCACAAATTGAATTTACCTACAACGCTCGCGGTAAACCGAGTTTAGTACAACTGTCCAACTCCGAACAACTTCAATTTAACTTATCTCACTCTGAAGAACTAGCACTCTATGGCGTGAGTTGCGATCGCCTCATTGGTGTCGATCTCGAACACCTTCGTTCTCTCGACGATGCTCAATCCCTTGCCAAACGATTTTTCTGTCGCAGTGAATTTGAATTGATTGATTCTCTCCCCCTTGACAAACAAAGACAAGCTTTTTTTCAAATGTGGACAGCCAAAGAAGCTTATCTCAAAGCAGTGGGAGAAGGCATCGGTGGAGGATTAAATCGTGTGGAAGTCTGCTTCAACGAACCCAACCCCTTTTTGCAGCTAAGCGATCGCTCAACATCGCTCTCTGAGTGGACTTTATTGCCACTGGTTCCGCAAGCAGACTATCTAGCAGCACTCGTCGTCGAAGGAAATAACTGGCAACTTCGGCAATTTGCCTTAGAATAAATGAAGATTTCTGCGGATTTGCCTATGAGAAAAGTCTTACTGATAGGAAGTGAAGGACAAGTCGGTCAGGAACTTCAGACAAACCTGAGTGCCATTGGGGAAGTCACTAGCGTCAATCGCCAAATCCTGGACTTGACGCAATCTGTCCAAATTCGTCAACTCATAGCGGCGGCGAAACCTGATATTATCGTCAATGCTGCGGCTTATACCGCCGTTGATAAAGCCGAAACTGAGCCAGAGATAGCCTTTGCCGTTAATGCGATCGCTCCCCAAATGATAGCGGAGGAGGCGCAAAAACTGGGTACATTTTTACTTCATATTTCGACAGATTACGTCTTTGATGGCACTCAAAACATTCCTTATACAGAAGAAGATGTAACTAATCCCTTAAGTGTTTATGGCAAATCTAAACTAACAGGAGAGATCGGCATTCAGAAAAGTTGCGATCGCTATCTTATCTTAAGAACTGCCTGGGTATATGGCGTTTTCGGCAAAAGCAATTTTGTTAAAACAATGCTCAGACTAGGCCAAGAACGAGAACAATTGCGAGTTGTTAGCGATCAGGTAGGCAGTCCAACTTGGTCTAAAGATATTGCCGATGTGATCGCTCAATTAATTCTCACAGATGGCAGAGGAATCTATCATTTTACGAATAGTGGAATTGCCAGTTGGTATGATTTTGCGGTTGCCATTTTTGAGGAGGCTAAATCGATTGGTTTTCCTGTAAAGATTCAAAGCGTCGTTCCGATTACGACGGCTGAATATCCCACTCCTGCTAAACGTCCTGCTTACTCTGTCCTTTCGGGGAAAAAAGTTACGGCTACTGTAGGAAACTATCCACCTTACTGGCGAAATTCTCTGCGCCAAATGCTCGACAACCTTTATAAAGATTAATTTATGAAAGCACTCATTCTTTCTGGTGGTAAAGGAACCCGCTTGCGACCTCTGACTTATACGGGAGCAAAGCAACTCGTTCCAGTGGCGAATAAACCCATTCTTTGGTATGGCATTGAATCGATTGTTGCTGCGGGTATTACAGACATCGGCATTATTATTAATCCAGAAACAGGCGGAGAAATTAAAGCGCAAACAGGAGAAGGCGAATATTTTGGCGCAAAGATTAGTTATATTCTGCAAGAACAGCCTTTAGGTCTAGCTCATGCTGTCAAAATCGCTCAACCTTTTTTAGGCGATTCTCCTTTTATTATGTATCTGGGAGACAATCTTATTCAAGATAGTCTCGGTGGCTTTCTTGAAGCTTTTAAAAGTCAAAATCTTGACAGCCTAATTCTTTTGCGTTCCGTCTCCAATCCAACGGCTTTTGGGGTAGCTAAAATTGATGAAAAAGGACGGGTATTACAATTAATTGAAAAGCCTGAAGTTCCTCCTTCTAATTTAGCATTAGTTGGCGTTTATTTCTTTTCCCCGACTATTCATGAAGCGATTGCCAGTATTCAGCCTTCTGCACGAGGAGAATTAGAAATTACTGATGCTATTCAAGCTTTAATAGATCATCAAAAATCAGTAGAAGCTTTGCAACTTAATGGTTGGTGGCTAGATACAGGCAAAAAAGACGATTTGCTAGAAGCTAATCGAATTATTCTAGATACTTGCTTGACAATTAATGTGAACGGGGAAATTGACAATCTCAGTCAGATAATAGGTAGAGTACAGATTGGTTCAGGGTCTAAAATCATTAATAGTACGATCCGCGGCCCTGTGATTATTGGGGAAGGCTGCCACATTGAAAATTGTTTTATCGGGCCTTATACTAGTGTGGCCAACAGAGTCATTTTAAGAGAAGCCGATCTTGAACATAGTGTGATTTTAAAAGAAGCTAAGGTCATAGGGATTCATCAAAGAATTGTCGATAGTGTGATTGGACAGCGTGTCAAATTAGAGGTTGCACCGCAACGACCAAAAGCTTTGCGATTTATGATTGGTGATGATTCCCATATTGAGTTAGTTTGATGAACCTGAAAATCTCAAATTTGACTAAATAAGGTTTTTTAGGCTAAAATAAATATGAGCAATGCTTTACTCTAAATTTTATACGAAAACTTTAGTTTCATTAAATACAAAGTCGATACCAAGGAGGATATTGTGAAAGAAAAGTATCAAAAATTTTTTGTTTTTCAGTATGCAAAACTATCTAGGCATTTGCTTCGCTCAAAAATAAAAAATTTAGTTTCGTGGTCGCCTGTTGAGGCAAATACTTTAGAAGAGGGTTGTACCGCAATAATAGGTTTGTGTTCAAAGTTACCTAACGTCTTACCTGCTAATTTAACTTGTTTGTCTCAAAATAAATGGACTGAATTCAAAAAAGTTTTAATCGCAGTTGATGGCGAAAAATCAGCATTACCTGATGGATTTGAGCAAGAAGTTACTCAAAAATTTGCCGATTTAAATGTGTCCTTTTTTTATTATAATAAAGAGCAAGTAAAAGCGGCAGAACAAAAACTTCATTTTACCCATGTATACTGCTGGTTATCTTGGTGCATTTGTCTCAGTCAGGT
Organism: Microcystaceae cyanobacterium; assembly: GCA_041743025.1. Lineage (GTDB taxonomy): Bacteria > Cyanobacteriota > Cyanobacteriia > Cyanobacteriales > Microcystaceae > JBGTNM01. The sequence goes on along the minus strand of JBGTNM010000190.1, from coordinate 6,231 downwards.
GACAACAAAAACAGCTTTTATTCACGACTATGATGCATTATTGATTGGTAACTCTTTAAAAGATAATTACGACCATTTTATTCAATCAGGTGCTAAAGTCCAGGGCATTAAATGGTACAAAATCAATGGTTTTGAAGAGCAAGATCGGCTGGCCTCAACGTTTGAATGTTTGATTGATGTTGCTTGGATTAGGTCGTTCGATCCCATTTTGCTATTTAGTCGAGTCGGCAAGTTCAAAAATCATTCAGTTGATTATGATATTTTAATTGATCTTCAAGCTAATTATTTGGCAGAACAGAAACGAGATATTATGCCGATGAGTCTAAATATGCTAGTTCATCCCTCACAGATGATCAAGCAGTATACAATTTTTAGAAAATTTCCTCAAAAAAGCATACCTTGCTTTTCTGCGATCATGATTCCTTTTTTCTATTTTCTTTCTGGAGATAACCTAGCACTTATTAAGGCAACTCAAGCTATTATTCAAGGTAATCGTCAGTCAATTAACTTGCTCAGCGATGGTGTTTTAATGAATTTATCTCAGTTAACAACTAAACAAGTTGACTGGATACTTAAACAAATGCTCGAAGTCCTTGTTGCGCTTAAAATTCCACCTCGTAAAGATTTTTTAAATTATGGAACAGAACTTTATAAAATTTCTTTGACACCACCAGAAGAAATATGGAAAGGAGATTTTGCTCCGATTCATAAGCAATGGCTAACTCTAGCTATTCAGTTGGCTTAAGTTATTAATTACTAATGTTCGTGTTATTACATTCATAGGAAATAGATTAATGATGTTGGCATCGCCTAATCGAAACTATCCTTTCTCAAGTAAATCTCATAATATTTTAATTACAGGCGGTGCAGGATTCATCGGTTCTAATTTTGTCCATCATTGGTATCGCCATTATCCCGACGATCGCCTGATTGTTTTAGATGCGTTAACCTATGCAGGCAATCGAGAAAATTTAGCTGCACTTGAAGGCAAAGAACAATTTGGCTTTATACAGGGAAATATTTGCGATCGCGCTCTGATAGATGCTCTTCTCCAGGAAGAAAATATCGACATCATTGCTCACTTTGCTGCCGAATCTCATGTGGATCGCTCTATTTTAGGTCCGGCTGCTTTTATTCAAACTAATGTAATAGGAACTTTCACGCTTTTAGAAAGTTTTCGCCACTATTGGAATGAGCAGGGACAACCAGAACATTTTCGATTTCTTCACGTTTCAACTGATGAGGTTTATGGGAGTTTAAACCCCGACGATCCGCCGTTTTCTGAAACTACTCCTTACGCACCAAACAGTCCTTATTCTGCTTCAAAGGCAGGAAGCGATCACCTCGCGCGTGCCTACTATCACACCTATAATGTTCCGACCATTATTACCAATTGTTCCAATAATTATGGCTCCTATCACTTTCCCGAAAAATTGATTCCGCTAATGTGTATTAATATTTTATTGGGCAAGCCTTTACCGGTTTATGGCGACGGACAAAACATTCGCGACTGGTTGTATGTTAGCGATCATGCTCAAGCGTTAGATGTAGTGTTGCACCAAGGAAAGCCAGGAGAAACTTATAATATCGGTGGTAATAATGAGGTTAAAAATATCGACCTCGTTACCATGTTGTGTGAAATCCTGGATGAATTAGCCTCTAATTTACCCGTTAAACCTTCAAAACAATTAATCTCTTTTGTTAAAGATCGCCTCGGTCATGATCGTCGCTACGCTATTGATGCGACTAAAATCAAAACAGAATTAGGATGGACACCCCAAGTCACTGTAGAACAGGGTTTGCGCCGCACTGTTCAATGGTATTTAGATAACCGAGATTGGTGGCAGCCTTTACTGTCCCAGGAGTATCAAGAATACTATCAAAAAGCTTACAGAAAGATCGAAACTTAATATTAAGTATTTTTTGCTTGACAAATTTTGAAATGGCTGTACAATTGAGAAATGAATTTTTATAATTGATTGTTCTTTCGATTCAATAAAATGAAGGATAATAAACTATTTGTTATTGGCTTTCATAAAACAGGAACTACTTCTCTTGGCAAAGCCTTAGAAATTCTAGGGTATCAAGTTTGTGGTAACTTTGTTGTTCGTAACGCAGAGATGGAAGCAATGAAAGATGCCGTCTACCAACGTGCTTACAGCCTAATCGATCAGTACGATGCGTTTCAAGATACTCCTTGGTACCTTTTATACAAAGACCTCGATCAAATTTGTCCTAATAGTAAGTTTATTCTAACGGTCAGGCCGACTAAAGACTGGCTTTTAAGTGTTTTAAATCACTATGCTTCCACTCCCAATATTATGAATGAGTGGATTTATGGTAAGGCGTTCCCCACTAGCAATGAAGAAATTTATATTGACAGATATGAAAAGCATAATAGTGAAGTTATAGCTTACTTTAAAAATAGACCCAACGATCTGCTAGTTTTGCACTCAGACGAAGGTTATTCCTGGGACAAACTTTGTGACTTTTTAGGTACAGATATTCCAACAGAAGAATTTCCTCATCTTAACCAACGGAGTTTAAAAGTTAACAATAAATTTCTGATTTCTTTAAAAAACTTTTTGTTGAGGAAATAAAGTTTGTTGCAAAATTATTGAGAGCAGTAGCGTTAATTTAACTCTAAAATATCAAAAGAAAGTCCGGGAGGTTAGAGAAGCTAGAGCATCGATTGAGCTATCAAAGACCTAGTTTCTCACTGCCTACCTACATAAATCTTAACGTTGAGATAAGTAATGGGTAATCGTTGGCTTCTATTACCCATTGGCACTTACCTCAATTTACAGCATAGAAGCCGCTCTGCGGGCTGCTGTCGCTTCGTCAGGATGAATTCCCAAACGGGTTAAGTTCAAGCGGCCTTTGGGGTCAATTTCCCGTACCTTAACGACCACTTCATCGCCGACAGCCACTTCATCTTCCACTTTACCCACGCGACCTTCGGCGAGTTGGGATATGTGAATCATGCCTTCTTTGCCCGGAAGCACTTCAACAAAGGCGCCAATGGCAATGATGCGGGTCACTCGACCGACATACACTTCTCCTTCATTGAGTTTGCGAGTCATGTTGTAGATGAGTTGTTTGGCTTTTTCCGCGTTTTCAGCTTCAATCGCCGCGATAGTCACTGTTCCGTCATCGGCAATGTCAATTTTGCAGTTGGTTTGTTCGGTAATTCCCTTAATCGTTTTGCCACCCGGCCCGATAACCAAACCAATGGTATCGGGATCGATCTTGACAGTTAGCAGACGAGGCGCGTAGGGCGATAGTTCGCTACGAGGCTTGTCGATCGCAGCCAACATTTTTTCTAAAATGTGCAAGCGGGCGGGTAGAGCCTTTTCGATGGACTTGGCGATCACTTCCATCGGCAGTCCGGTAATTTTCATGTCCATTTGAAGAGCAGTAATTCCCCGCTCGGTGCCAGCGACTTTGAAATCCATATCCCCTAAAAAGTCTTCGATGCCTTGGATGTCGGTAAGGATGCGAACTTCATCGCCTTCTTTGATCAATCCCATTGCTGCACCACTAACGGGCTGACGGATGGGGACACCTGCATCCATCAAGGCAAGGGTCGAACCGCAGACAGACCCCATTGAGGTCGAACCGTTAGACGAGAGGACTTCTGAGACCACCCGCAGTACGTAGGGAAAAGTTTCTTGCGGGGGCAAGACCGGCAGCAAAGCCCGTTCTGCTAGCGCACCGTGACCGATTTCTCGCCGTCCAGGAGAGCGCTGAGGGCGCGTTTCACCAACCGAGAAGGCGGGAAAATTGTAGTGGTGGAGGTAGCGTTTTTCGTCTTCGGGATGGAGGTCGTCGCCGAGATCTTGGGCATCGCCTGGGGTTCCCAGCGTCGCTAGAGATAGCACTTGCGTCAGTCCTCGCATAAAGAGGCCGCTACCGTGAACCCGTCGCGGCAAGATCCCGACTTGGCAGGTAATCGGACGAACTTCATCGAGAGTTCGTCCGTCCACCCGCACCCCTTCGGTGAGGATCTGCTCGCGCATGAGTTTTTTGGTTAGGGTTTTATAAAGGTTAGGAACAGCTTTGGCCTCTTGGGCGGCTGCTATTTTAACGGGATCGTCTTCAGGGAGTTCAGCGATCGCTGCGTCTATTTCTTTTTCTTTAATCTCGTCAAGTTCCTTATCTCGTGAGGTTTTGTCTAGGGTATATTGCACGAGGATTTTTTTGACGGATTTGGCGGCGCGATCGCGGATGAAGTTTTGCAGGTTTTCATTGATAGGCGGCGGATCTAAGCTGACCAACTCCAGGTTAAACTCTTGCATCACGTCTCGTTGTGCGGCAATGAGATCGCGCACCGCTTCATAGCCAAAGTCAATGGCTTCGATAATGTCTTGTTCTGGGAGTTGGTTCGCCCCTGCTTCTACCATCACCACGCCATCGGGACTGCCTGCTACCACTAAATCCAAGTCTCCGTTGTTGATTTCTTTATAGGTGGGATTAATGATAAAGTCATCACCAACGAGACCGACCCGAACGGCTGCCATCGGGCCATAAAAAGGGATTTTGGCGAGAATCACGGCAACAGAAGCTCCTGTAACGGCTAACACGTCGGGGGGAACTTCTTCGTCCATTGACAGCGTTGTTGCAATCACTTGCAGGTCATCGCGCAACCAATGGGGGAATAGAGGGCGCAAAGGGCGATCAATCAAACGGCTGATTAGGATAGCCTTTTCGGGGGGGCGACCTTCTCGACGGAGAAAACCGCCTGGGATGCGCCCTGCTGCATAAAGCCTTTCTTCGTAGTCTACGGTCAGAGGCAGAAAGTCTATTCCTTCTCTGCCTGCTGCTCGTGTCGCTGTAACCAGTACGGCTGTATCACCAGACTGGATAAGGACGGCACCACCCGCTTGGGGAGCGAGTTGTCCAATTTTGAGTCTTATATCTCGTCCGTCAAAAGAGATTGACTTTTCAAACTCCTGCATGTAGCGTCGATTCCTTTTTTTTATCACGTTTCTCCTTCTGTCGCAATCCTAACATTAATAAATCCTCTCTTACCATTTATTTTGCAAACGATAGGTGACAATCGCGAATTTTCCAAGGTAAAATGCGTAACGGGTTTACAGTCATTAGGGAAAATGTCTTCTCTCAAACCACTTGCTGCTACCTCTAGTTTTATTTCGCCGCAATTCTCTGTTGGTGAGCTTTTTGAGGAAAGGCCAATCAAGCTAGGCATTTTAGCATCAGGGAGCGGGACAAATTTTGCAGCGATCGCCCAAGCGGTTCATAACCAAGAAATAAACGCTGAAATCCCCGTTCTTATTTATAATAATTCTCAAGCAAAAGTCCAAGAAAAAGCCGAACGTTGGCAAATTCCTGCCCTACTATTAAATCATCGAGACTATAAAGTTCGAGAAGATTTAGATCAAAAAATTGTGGAAGTTTTTCGACAATATCAAGTAGAATGGGTTATTATGGCTGGTTGGATGCGAATTGTGACCCAAGTTTTACTCGAAGCGTTTCCTAAGCGCGTGATCAATATTCATCCGAGTTTATTGCCGAGTTTTAAAGGGATTCACGCTGTCGAACAGGCACTAGCATCTGGGGTCAAAATTACCGGATGTACGGTGCATATTGCCAGTTTAGCAGTCGATAGCGGGCCGATTATTATGCAAGCGGCAGTGCCAATTTTGCCAGACGATACGCCCGAAACGTTACACGCTCGCATTCAAGTACAAGAACACAAAATTTTTCCTCAAGCGATCGCCTTAGCCGCTAAGTTATATAGTAGGGTAATCTGATGTTAGAATATCTGCCTTGGTAAAAGGACAGACTTCAGGAAAAGTGTTGAGAGGTAAATCCGTTTCAGCTTTAGCATATTTTCTAGCATTTTGATAACATTTGTCCAAAATTTCATCTAAGTAAGGTTGAAAACTAGGACTATCCTCTAAATCTTCTAAAATTCTATTGCGATGCTCAAGAATGGAGCGTTCCCAACTTCCTGTGCGTTTATTAGGCTGATATTTCCATTTAAGCAGGTGCATTAATAATTGTTCTAAATTACTCCGTAACCCTTTTTTTTCACTCCTTCCCATTGCTTCAATTTCTTCAACCAAGTTCTCAATATCTAATTGGTCTAATTTGCCTTCTTTGAGTAAATTAGCGGTTTTTTCTAGCCACAAATTAAAGTCACTTTCATAAAGTGTTTTAACTACCTGCATAGTCATTTTACTCCGATAACGCGAAGCGAAATTCCAG
>JBGTNM010000189.1:0-5342 GCA_041743025.1 Microcystaceae cyanobacterium | reverse complement strand
TTCCGTCCCGCCAAACTTTGTAAGAGAGAGCCGAGGGTCATCCGGTTCTTAAAGCCAAGAGCCTCCGAAGCGATAGCTGGATTGTCTTGGAAGCCCACACTGTACTCGGTACTCCGAGTCAGTGATGGGAGTATGTCACTTTCCGTGTATTGGATTACCTGAAACTGTTGCCCGTACTGGGGATGCTCCCGCCATTGACCCTTAAGTTGAAGGGTTTGTCCGGCTTGGAGATTGGGGAAGCTGCCCACAATGGTAACGAGGTCGCTGAAGCGGGGAACTTTCAGCCTCGCTACCGAATAACCAGAGTCGTCGGCGTGGAAAGTCACGCGCTCGACGACTCCGGTGAGCGATTCAAGGGCGTTAGGTGAGAGGGCTTGGGCAGCAGTTGTCATCACTTTAAGAGAGACATCCGACAAGTTTGATTTTAAAGGCCATCTTCTCTTCAGAACAAGTGTACTAAATTACGGGGAGCCAAGGAAGCACTCGCTACGCGCCGATTTTATCGAATGAGAAATTTTCGCGGGTTTTCACAACACTCCTTTATTTTTCGTTCTCACACGCTGGTATAAATCCTCCATCACCTCAATAAAGGAAGTCTCTTTTGGCCAAAACGGCGGAAACTCACCCCCTTTTTTGACGACCAGGGCGGGAATCCCACCAGTAGCCGTCGATGGGATGCTTTGAGGTAAGCGCTTCTCCCCCTGCCAAAATTCTTTGGGAGAACAGGGCAATAATGCCTTGACTTTCCTCGGCTGGGTATAGTAAGAATCTACGGGTTCAAGCTCGATTTCGGGTTCATTCATGGCATCGGCCAGAACTTTCCCTAAAGGCGTTTGCGCGAGTTCCTGTTGCAGTTTTTGGCGGGAAATTCCTCTGAGTTCAAAGAGTAAAAAAGGGTCTTGGTCTAATTCAGAGGCGACTAAATAATAGACTCCGGCAATATGTTTACAGGGATTTGACCAATCGGGACAAGAACAATGGGTTTTAAAATCTTTACTACTATCGGGCAGTAAATGTAACTTAAATTGGGAAAAGGCTTCTTCAATATTTTCAGGGACTTCATTCATAAGCAGTTTAGAAACCCAGCTGGCTTTTGAGCCGATATAGCTGAGAGCTTTTGACCAATCGGTAGCGGAAATTGGCTTAATTTCAATCTCTGTCTTATATAAGGGTTCTTTGTAAACGCCGAAATAGGGATTAATTGACCCCCTTACTCTGGCCGTAATTTTTCCTCGGTCAATCTGGTATTCCTTAATTTTGCCATTGCGGGCATAAGAGCGTCCCCGTCCCAACCTCGCTGTCTCGGTAAACGCTTCTAAGGCTTGGATAAATCGCTTTCCCCACCAAGTTTTACTCAATTGTGCCATCGGTTACCTCACTGAATTTTTCTTCAATCAATATTTAGATAATGGCTTGTTTATTTAAAGTAATTAACTTGCTAAAACTCTCATTATTGAGTTCCGTCAGCCAAGATTCATCCGACCCAACAATTGAACTGGCCATCTTTTTCTTCTCCTCAATCATCTGGTCAATTCGTTCTTCTAGAGTCCCTAATGTGACAAATTTGTGGACGAAAACATTTTTCTGCTGCCCAATCCGAAACGCCCGGTCGGTCGCTTGGTCTTCAACGGCGGGATTCCACCAACGGTCAAAATGAAAGACGTGATTGGCTTTAGTTAAGGTAATTCCTACCCCACCCGCTTTCAGAGAAAGAATAAACGCTGACGGGTCGGTTTCGGTGTCCTGAAATTCGGCAATCATCTGTTCGCGTTTATTTCTGGGAGTCCCACCGTGAAGGTAATAAGTATTGTAGTGGCAAGTGTGTTTCAGATAGTGCTGCAACGCTTCGCCGATTTCCGTAAATTGGCTAAAAATTAACAAACTTTCTCCAGAGGCAATGACTTCCTCTACCATTTCACCGAGACGTTCTAATTTATGAGAGCGCTCTGGGGTAAACTCACTACTATCTTGTAAAAATTGCCGAGGATGGTTGCAAATTTGCTTGAGTTTCATTAAGGTCGATAAAATCAATCCCTTACGTTGGATTCCTTCGGCTTCTTCTAATTGTTCCATAACATCCTTCACCACCGCCTCATAGAGAGAGGCTTGTTCAGCCGTTAGATTACAATACTGTTTGTGTTCAACTTTATCGGGTAAATCTTTAATAATCTGTTTATCAGTCTTGACGCGGCGCAGGATGAAAGGTTGGACGAGTTTCTTCAAAACCGCCGCTTGAGACGGGTTGTTGTCTTTTTGAATCGGCATTTCAAAAGATTTGCGAAATTGAGTTTCTTTTCCTAAATAACCGGGATTGAGAAAATTAAAAATTGACCATAAATCTAAGAGTCTATTTTCGACGGGGGTTCCCGTTAGAGCCAGACGATGAGGCGATTGGAGTTTCAAAATCGCTTTAGTTTGTGCGGCTTTAGGATTTTTAATATTTTGCGCTTCATCGATGACGATTCGCTGCCAAGTCACGCCCGCTAACAGTTTTTCATCTTTTCGGGCTAGGGTGTAAGAAGTAATCACGATATCGTGTTTGAGCAGTGCGGTTTTAAATTCTGCTTCATCAGTTAGGCGATTTCCTCCATGATGCACCAGGGTTTTTAGGTGAGGCGCAAATTTTTCAATTTCTTTGTTCCAGTTTCCCACTACCGAAGTCGGCGCAATCAATAGAGTGGGTAACACTTCAGTTTTAGATTCTCTCTCGGTTATTAATCGGGCAATTACTTGTACCGTCTTTCCCAGCCCCATATCATCGGCCAGACACCCATTTAACCCCAGTTGTTCGAGATATTGAATCCAAGAAACTCCCCGTTTTTGATAGTCTCGAAGAGTCCCTTGTAATTGCGTTGGATTTTCAATGGGAGTCAGTCGCGTCGGGTCGTTTAACTTGGCCATCATGGCCGCTAAACTTTCATCGAGTTCGACTTCAATATCATCTGAAACTTCACTGGCTTTTTGCATTAACTCCAGCAGGGTGAGTTCTGGTTTTTCTTCCTGATGCGTCTTCCAGAACTCCAGCATCGCCAGCATCTTTTTTTGCTCTAATTCTATCCACTGACCCCGAAATTTAACGAGGGGGGTTTTGGCCTCGACCAACTGCTGCCATTCTTTTTCGGTGACGGGGCGATCGCCGATGGCGAGTTCGTATTGGTATTGAATAATGGTTTTTAGTTGAAAATAACCTTGACCGGCGGAAGTTGGGGCAGCTTTAGAAGGAGAAGCTTTGAGGCGAATTTTGGCCCGTTGGCGGCCTTGGGGTGTCCACCAGGCCGGAATCATCACTTTGTAACCGACATCTTCTAACACCCAAGCGCTCTCAGAAAGAAAAGTAAACGCTTCTGATAGCGTTAAAGAGAAGCCAATCGGTTTATCGGTTTCTAACCCTTGCCAAATTGGGGGATAAACTCGGGCAGCATGACCTAAGTTTAAGAGTAAATCTTTTTCAAAATCTTGACCAAATTGTTTTTTAATCGCTTGTTTAGTTTTTTGATTGAGGTACCAATAATCGTCTAATTCGAGTTTTAAGGAAGGGTCTTGTTTTAAGGAAACTAAAAATTTAATATACCAATTATCAGGAGAATTTTCTTCGGCTTCCCTCAGTTGGAAACAGAGGTAAAAGGAGGTATCTTTTTGAGCGTAAAGGAGTTTTTGTTTCCAAGGCAGCCATTGGCGATATTCTTCTAAAGCGGCCTGATCTTTCCAAGGTTGATGGGAGGGATGAAAATTAATGCAGCCGTCGAGCAGTTGGCTTTCCGTTATCTTTTTTTGAAAAGTGGTAGGAAAAGCGGTCTGAGTGATCATCTCATTGAGTAAACATTCAGAAAAATGACGCAGCAAAGTTTCTTTGTCGTAAAATTCTATCGCCTCTGTCAAACGATCGTAGCCGGAAACACAGACCAGGGGCATATAATCGATATACTGTTTAATCGTCGTTTCGTAAGCGGGAGAAATTATTTCCCAACTCGGATAAATTTCAAATGAATTTGTCGTCTTTTTGCTTTTTCCCTGGGGAGTCGATAATTCCCGATATTTTAGGGACGGAATGTATTGGTCTTTAAGGATCACTTGCTTGAAGGATTGGGTGTAGTGATACCAGAAAAGTAAATCCGCACCCAATTGAACTTCAAAAGCGTTAGTGAGACACCCGAAATGAAGGTCGTTAAGAAATTTCATAAGGGGCGAGACTTGATAACAGCTAATGGCCCAGTTTTTCTGGGAATAAGTCGGGGATAATTCGGTTTCCGCTTCGAGATAGCGAGTGAATTCAGGGGAGGGCAAAGGCGCGTCCAAGCTGCTAGGGAGGATAAAATATTTCGTGGCAATTTTCTGGCTGATTTTGCCGTTTAAAGGTTCTTTTAGTCCTAATTCATTGAGCAAGAGAGCGGATAGTTCATCGGCGTTTAACTGGAAGGGATGGCGGTTTTCTGCGTCGGTTTTTCGTCTTTTCTGGGGAGAAGTCGTTTCTCCCCACAGAGAAAATTCACCGAGTTGAATAAACTCGTTGTTAGTTCGAGGAATCCAAGTCCCGTGAAGAATTCTCATGGTTTACCTGAACAATTTTTTAAGTCAACAACCCAGAAGCTTGGGGCATCAATTGATACTCATCAATTTATCACAGGCTCACTGAATCTCCCCAAATTGTTAAGATGAGCCGCCTGTTTCGGCGTGGTTCCCAAGAACCCTTCAGATCAGCCCTACACCGCACCAGCCAGCATAGGCAATGGCGATTGCGTCCACTGACGCATTGAGAGGAAGGCGCGGGAGATTGAATAAGCTTTCAACCGTCGCCGCGATCTCCTCTCTATCGGCTCTGGCTGAATCGAGATGACTTTTCCAAGAAGCTGTATAGATAGTCACTGGCAGGAAGTGACAGCCGCTATAAATAGTGGCATTCACGACACCCAACACCTGCAACAGTTTTCGCCCTGATGGGTATTCGGTATTAAGGAACGGAGTTTCCAAAGCCACACGAGCGGGACGAAATTGCTCTAACAAGTCGCTCAAATCCTTCTCAATTTCTGCCAAACGTTGGGCTAGAGGGTCTTTGGCATTTGTCTCTATCGTCCCGTAATCCAGTAATTCTGGTTCTGACAAGCTTTCATCACCTTCAATCACAGCCCAACCCAACTGACTGATACTCGGTTTGAGTCCGAACCAGGTGTTGGACTGAGGTGGATGAGCGGGGGCGGGGAGAATGTTCATCAACTCTTGCCCAGCGTCTAGCTTTTTGGCATAGCTCTCAATCGCTTCGACAAATATTTCGGGGACGCGAATCACTTTTGTCGGTATATGCAACCATTTAGCCGGCTGCTTTCTCAGGTGGTGGGTAACAGGGT
>JBGTNM010000188.1:0-4634 GCA_041743025.1 Microcystaceae cyanobacterium | reverse complement strand
AAGAATGCAAGAAGGAATGTTGAGCCTAATGCAGATGGCAAAAATATCGGCAGCTTTAGAGAGCCATCGCGAAGCACAATTGCTTTACATTCCCGTACTGACAAACCCTACCACCGGAGGGGTGACTGCAAGTTTTGCGATGCTGGGTGACTTAATTATTGCCGAACCCAAAGCCACCATTGGCTTTGCAGGACGAAGGGTAATCGAGCAAACTATCCGCGAAAAGTTGCCGGAGGAGTTTCAAACCGCCGAAGACTTGTTGCGTCATGGCTTTGTCGATGCGATCGTGCCGCGTCCACAATTGAAAAAAACCTTAGCTCAACTAATTTGCTTGCATCAGCCGATTACAGCTACGCCGCCAATAACCCAGTGGCACAGTGCGATCGCCCAAGGGGAAGTGCCGGAGGCGATCGCACCGCAACCGATTTAACAGCCAAGTTTTGGTAACAAATTGCGCTCGCGACATGATATTGATATTAAAGCGGCTTAATCTCTATCTATTACTGAATTATTCATTATGGGTTTTGCAGACTTGTCCATTGCTGAAATAGCGGCGGACTACAACCTCTCCGAAGCGGAGGTATTATCTCTGTGCGACCAGTTGGGAATCGCTTATAAATCTTCTAAGACTCGACTAGCATTAGAAGATGCCAAAATAATCATTTCCCACATCTTGACGCAAATACAATCTTCAAGTAATGAACAAGATTAAAATGCAGTCAACTTTACATAAATACCAAAAGTTATTAAGATACATGGCATTTTGCCTCGTTGGTAATGACTTTGCCGAAAAATAAGAACCGCAGCCGAATTTATTACCTGTGGTTTTTGCTCAAACAACAGTAATCAAGAGAATTAAGCCCATGATAAATAGCTGTATTCGGAGTCGAAACTTTTGAAGGGGAACTATGTTTAAAAAAATGATCGCTCTATGGATGGCAACTTTACTACTGGCGTTTGGGCTAGTTGTCGGTCGTGCAACAGCAGTAGAACTTAGCGAAGCTGTGCGGACAGTGCCATTAAACGGTCAAGGAGACACGGCAGTACTCAACCTCAAGCAAGTCCAAGAAGGTAAACGCTTATTTAACTATGCTTGCGCTCAGTGTCATGCTGGGGGCGTAACTAAAACAAATCAAAATGTTGGACTCGATCCCGAAGCTCTAGCTCTAGCAACCCCTCCCCGGAATAACATTGAAGGATTAGTAGATTACTTACATAATCCTACTACTTACGATGGAGAGGAAGAAATTGCGGAATTGCACCCCAGTACCAAGAGTGCAGATATTTACGCAGCTATGAGAAATCTATCGGAGGATGACTTAGTAGCTATTTCTGGTCACATCTTACTACAACCAAAAATTGTTGGTGATAAGTGGGGCGGCGGCAAAATTTACTACTAAAGCCTGCTTGAAGTTTTGAAAAGATAGCCTCCAGCCCACCTCGGAATCTGGAGGCTTTGGTTAAATTGCTATATCAAAAAAATTATTAAGGTTGAAGTCTGTAAATGCTACGTCGATTGTATTGTGTTATTGCCGTAATTTTAATTTCCATCGTTCAGACTTACCCGGCTACTGCGGCAAATATTGATCGCTATTTAGTGCGTTTTTTGCACGTGACGCAGCCAATAGATTTGGTAATGAATGAAAATGGTGAAACGCGATCGTATTCCCCAGAGGCATTAACTCGCGGCAAAGAACTATTTGAAAACAGTTGTTTAAACTGTCACGTAGGCGGCGCTACGTTGCCCGATCCGCAAGTTTCTCTATCTTTGCCCAAGCTTAAGGGCGCAACCCCTCCGCGCGACAATATTAACAGTCTTGTAGCTTATTTAAGGCAGCCAATGGTTTACGACGGCAGTAGCGAAACTTTTTGGTGTCGCCAAGTGCCAGAAAGTTGGATGTCACAAGAGCAAGTGGAAAACTTAGCAGCTTTTGTGCTGACAGCAGCGCAAAAGGCTCCGGGTTGGGGTACAGAAAATTTTTGAACGAGCAAAAGCTGTTCTATAATGCTGGCAAGCTTTCTGACTAGTGACTGTATGCTGCATTAGATATGTAACAGATTATCTGCTGGTAGCACAGATTGTGTCTTGCCAAGAAAGAATTCAGCCTGTAGGGGTTAAGCCAAGAGCCTCGTAAAAAAGTACAAGATGGTTTGGAAAGTATAGATATATCTAGCTTTGGGCTATTTTGGTTGGAAGAGCGATCGCCCCTTCTAGCGGTTGCCGTTCTTACTAAATTCACTTTGGGCTTTGGCTTGGTTCTCGACGTGAATCAGAAAGAACGATTCTTGATTACAAAACTGCACTTTCGCCACTAAATTCGCTTCATATTGCTCCCCAGGTGTAATATCAGTAAACACTTCTTTATCCAAGAATGTGAGCAAGCTAGGTTCTAGGTAAGTGGTGACATTAGGAAAGAACAAGTCTAAAAACTCCAAAAAGAAAGTTGAGAGGAGTTATTTGAACAGGCGATCGCGGTTAATCATCAGTTTACCCTACCTGTTTCTTAAGGAGTGCGATCGCGTCCCAAACAAAGTGCATCCCTCACTAGCAAGATAGAATGGAATCCAGCAATGGTTTAGGGCATTATTAAGTTTTAAGACACGCGAGGAGCGATCGCGCATGGGCAAAGTAGTCGGCATCGACTTAGGGACAACAAACTCAGTAGTAGCTGTCATGGAGGGCGGCAAACCCGTGGTTATTGCCAATGCTGAAGGAATGCGGACTACTCCCTCTGTGGTAGGTGTCAGCAAAGAAGGAGAGCGTGTCGTCGGACAGATGGCGCGGCGACAAACGGTACTCAATCCGCAAAACACTTTCTACGGAGTTAAGCGGTTCATCGGGCGTAGGTATGCTGAACTCAGCCCGGAATCAAAGCGCGTTCCTTACACCATCCGTAAAGATGAAGCAGGGAGTATCAAAATCAAGTGTCCCCGTCTTAACAAGGAATTTTCACCGGAAGAAATCAGCGCCATGGTGCTGAAAAAATTGGCGGAGGATGCTAATCGCTACTTAGGTGAACCTGTGACAGGGGCAGTAATTACAGTTCCAGCTTACTTCAATGACTCCCAAAGGCAAGCTACGCGGGATGCTGGGCGGATTGCTGGGTTAGAGGTAATGCGGATTCTCAACGAGCCAACTGCTGCATCGTTAGCTTATGGTTTGGATCGTCAAGAAAGTCAAACTATCCTGGTGTTTGACTTGGGTGGTGGCACATTTGATGTATCAATTCTAGAAGTCGGCGATGGAGTATTTGAAGTTAAAGCCACCAGTGGCGATACGCAGCTAGGTGGTAATGATTTTGATAAAAAAATTGTTGATTGGTTGGCAGAGCAATTTTTAGAGGCAGAAGAAGTAGACTTAAGACGCGATCGCCAAGCTCTACAACGCTTGATGGAAGCTGCTGAAAAAGCAAAAATTGAGCTTTCTGGTGTCAGCGTCACCGACATCAATCTACCATTCATCACTGCCACCGCCGATGGTCCGAAACATTTAGAAACTCGCTTCACACGTACCCAATTTGAGGAGCTATCTGTTGATTTAGTGGCGCGACTGCGTAAACCTGTAAAACGGGCGCTAGGTGATGCTAATCTCACACCCAGAGACATTGATGAAATCGTGCTTGTGGGCGGTGCTACCAGAACGCCTATGGTGCAACAGCTGGTGCGTCACTTGATTGGTAAAGAACCAAATCAAAACGTCAACCCTGATGAAGTTGTTGCTGTGGGTGCAGCAATCCAGGCAGGCATTCTGGCTGGAGAACTCAAGGATGTGCTGCTGTTAGATGTCACACCTTTGTCTCTGGGATTGGAAACCATTAGCGGAGTGACGAAAAAACTCATTCCCCGCAACACTACTATTCCGGCGCGAAAATCTGACATTTTTTCTACTGCCCAAAATAATCAAACAATGGTAGAAATCCATGTTCTGCAAGGGGAACGGGAAATGTCGGTAGATAATAAATCTTTGGGGCGATTTAAGCTGACTGGCATTCCTCCAGCACCGCGAGGCGTTCCCCAAGTTCAGGTTTCGTTTGATATTGACGCTAATGGAATTTTACAGGTGACAGCTTTAGACAGAGCTACTGGTCGAGAGCAGAGTATCACAATTCAAGGTGCTTCCACCTTAAGCGAGGCGGAAGTTAACCGGATGATCGAAGAAGCTGAAGAATATGCAGATTCAGATCGCGAACGTAAAGATCGAGTGGAAAAACGCGCTCGCGCTGAAGCTTTAACTTTTAAAGCGGAACGCTACCTCAAAGAGGTGGGGATGGACTTTGGCATACAGTTTGCGCGCAGTCGCCGTCAGCGCATCGAAGCCTTGGTTCAAGAAGTGCGCCAGAGTTTAAAGCAAGACAACGATCGCGGTATCGATCAATCGTACGCCGATCTGCAAGATGCGGTTTCTGAGCTAGAACGAGAAGTCCGCGATTATTATAAAGACGACGAAGATGATGACTTGTTTGGCTCTATTCGGCGCGTGTTTACTGGCGAAGATGAACGCGAAGAACCTCCGAGGGAGAGGTTTGATCGCGAACCATACAGCAGAGAAACTCGTTCCCCTTATTATGATGACAAACCAAAGCGATCGCGCCCGACCTATCAAGATAATTGGGATGATGAGGATGATGGCTGGC
>JBGTNM010000187.1:0-2396 GCA_041743025.1 Microcystaceae cyanobacterium | reverse complement strand
ACCGCTACAGCACGTTTTAATTCGCGCGGGTCTGGGTTTGATTGGATCATCTCTTTGAGGTCATCTAGCATCGGGCTATACTCTGGCAAGGATTTTGCTCTCCTCTAAATTCTCACAAATGACTTGGGATTGCTATAGTTTTTGAACATTACCAATATGCTCAAACTTGGGAGTTGATGTCAGTCACAGTTCTAACAGCAATGTTAGAACAACTAGATAGAAAAACTATCAATCAATCCCTCAACGAACGAGGAGTTAATTTATCACGAGATCGGCTTGATAGTACTTTGAAGTTTTTAGTGCAATTTGGTGTACTAAAAGAGTTTGCACCGGGTCAATATAAGATGGCATCTAGTTATCTTTCCAAAGCAATTAACACTCGTGAGCCTGAATCGCTTCTAGATTCTGAGTTGGCGAAAGGCAAAGTCAATGAGGTTTAGCACATGATTCAACGTCATCAAACAATTGCTAATCTTTGCCATCTACTTCAGACCGAATATATTTCATTATTAGGTCAACGCAGAGTAGGCAAGAAATTTTTTGTGAATTATATCTTGAGTAATAAATCTCTTTTTCCTAGAATGGATTTTATTTCTGTGGGATTACCTCAGAATGTGCAGAATAGTAATTCATTTATGGAGATTTTTCTACAACGATTTGTGGATGCTTCTGCACGAGTTCCTCCAAGAGAAGAGCTATTCAACCAAGTGAACAAGCTTCTTGAGGAGCAAAGTGCATATCCAGCCGATTTTCGTTTAAGAAGTGTTCTAAGTTTCTTAGGAAAGAAGACTACCAGTAACTACTTAATAATCGTTCTACAAGATCTAGCTGAAGTTTCGGAAGAACCTTTAAAGGATCTCCTGCTTTTGTTACGTGAGTATCATAACCAGCGAAACAACCCTGGAGAAGCAGGATCCAAGCTACGTTTCCTGGTAACAGGTAGTTTTCGTCTCTGGAATCTATGTTTCAACAAGACCTCTTCCAGCATTTCCCCATTCAATATCTCAAAACGTCTTTTCCTTGATGGCTGTACCTATGAAGAGATTCAAAATAAATATTCTTCTCGCAATATTCAACTAGTGATACAGCTTTGTGACTTAACAGATGGAATACCGACACTAATAGACAAGGCTGCTCACCTACCACAAGATTTCGAGGATTTGTCAGTTTGCTTTGCTTCATTACAAGATAGCTGGAATTCATTATCAGGATACACAAAAGAACTACTTAAAAAACTGGTGAATGGTGAGGAAAAGTTTCCCAACTGCCGACCTGATTATGATTGCCCTCAGATCCCTAATTTTGAGCTTAATCATTCAGACTGGGTACCAGCGTTCTGGGCGGGCTTTTTAAAGATGAGATATGGTGAATTGGCTTGGCGATCACCAATTCATCAAGCTTTTGTGATGGCGCAAACAGACTTGTCAGCCAATATTTCCAAATCTACCCTATTGAAATCTGCTTTTTCAGACCGAATAGAACGTTTAGAACTAGCACTCAGCAAGCTAAATAATCCAGATATTTTCAATGAGGTTGTTGAAGAGCTAATCTCTTTCTCAGTCCAACTTAGTGAGATGGAGTTAATTTCGATTTTAGAAATGCTGCGAAATCGAGAAGAAGATAAAGCTATCTTAAAGGAACTTGAAAAGGTAGCACCAAAGTCAAAATATCAATGGATTAGTGAAACATCTAGATCCATTTATGATGGCAATAGTATATCAGGCTACGAGTTTTTTATCCAAATAATTCTTCTGGTAATTAAAAGGAAATTCCAGAGTTCTCAGGAAGTTAATAGTGATAATCAGATCCACGATAATCAATCAGTTGAATCTAATGTATTAGCAATCTCTGAAGACGAGCTTGAAGCTTGGATGAATCAGCAAGCTTGGTACTCAGCAAAATTTCCAGAATATAAGGAGATTTCCCAAAGTCAGGGTCAGCTTTTTAGTGAGAAAATTGACATTGTAATAATGACAGCTACCGATGTGGAATCGGAAGCAGTTGGGTACCTCCTCGAGCCCTACCCTAGAAGGCGAAAAGTTTTGAAAGTTGCTTGTGGTTCTGAAACTTACTTCTTAGGGAAATTTGGTAAACATAACGCTGTTCTGACCCAATGTGAAATGGGATCAAATTCTCAAGGCTCTTCCACTCTTGCGACAGAGCAAGCCTTGCGTGTTTGGAATCCTAAAGCAATTATTATGGTTGGCATTGCATTTGGAAAGACTCCAACTAAGCAGAGATTTGGAGATGTTTTAGTTGCTTCAGGTATTATTCAGTATGAACCTCAGCGTGTAGGAGAAACTCTTATTTGTCGTGGATTCATTCCTCCAACTAATGCTACATTATTCAACCGTTTTAGAAATGTTAAAAGGTGGCAGTTTGCTCTTCCCGATGGT
>JBGTNM010000186.1:0-10496 GCA_041743025.1 Microcystaceae cyanobacterium | reverse complement strand
CGACAAAAAATTATCGATGCTTACCACAGTCGGCCACTCTCACAACGTCAACTAGCAGAGCAATTTTCTGTCGCCCTCAGTTTCGTGCAAAAATTAGTCAAACAATTTCGTTTAACGGGAAACATCGCGCCGAAAGCTCATAGGGGAGGAGGACAACTTAAACTGACCCCAGAACAACTAGCTATCCTCGCCCAATTAATCGAAAGCCATAATGATGCTACCCTCTCTGAACTTGGTGATTTGCTCACTCAAAAAACGGGAGTGGTCGTGAGCCGAGCCACTATGGGGAGAATGACCCAACGGCTGAATATGACGGTCAAAAAAAAACACTATTCCCCTCAGAAAAAGCAAGCGAAAGAGTGCAACTTCTTAGATGTGAGTATTGGCAACAAGTTCGAGATATCAAGGTTGAAGACCTGATTTTCATTGATGAAACAGGGGTAAATATTTCAATGGTGAGATTATTTGCTCGGTCATTGCGAGGGGAGAGGGCCAGAGGAGCTAGACCCCATAAACGGGGTCAAAATGTCTCGATCATTGGAGCCATATCGGTCAAAGAAATCGTGACATCCATCAATTTAATAGGAGGAATCGATGGAATTACTTTTGAGGCATTTATCAGCCAAAAACTCGTGCCAAAACTCTGGAAAGGAGCCTGTGTATTGATGGATAATTATAGCATCCATAAGGGAGAAGAAGTCGAGAAAGCTCTTGAAGCAGTCGGAGCTAGAGTGATCTATTTGCCTCCTTATTCTCCTGATTTTTCCCCCATTGAAAATTGCTGGTCAAAGGTTAAAAGAATTCTTCGCTCTCTCGGCGCGAGAACCTATCAAGCACTCGAACAAGCGATAGCAGAGGCTTTTAGTCAAGTTTCCGAGCAAGACATTCGTCACTGGTTTACCCACTGCTGTTATTGTACCTCATCCACATGAGAAAGGCTATATCTAATAAGAGGTTAATGTTACAAAGCTTTACAGATGAAGTTAGGCGAGAGTGTCTAAAAATGTATGTCAATGGGATGGGATTTCGAGGCATTGAACGAGTCAAAGGAGTACATCATACAACGGTGATCAATTGGGTCAAACAAGTGGGGAAAAAACTACCTGATGCCTATGCTCCAGAGGGAATTTCAGAAGTAGGAGAACTCGATGATTTTTGACTATCTCCCGTTATTGCCCAACACCCGATTTAACTTGCCACTGCTGTAGCCTTCTAAATCGAGGGTAACGTAAGCAAAGCCTAACGATTGAAAGGCAATAACCAACGCAGGCAAGTCAGTCTTAATCACAAATTCCTGAATCTGTGCGGCAGGTAACTCAATGCGGGCAGTATCCCTTTCGGATCGCACACGCAAGTTCTGATAGCCGAGTTTTCGCAAATAAATCTCAGCCCGTCCCACCCGTTGCAACTTGGCAACCGTAATTTCCTCACCGTAAGGAAAGCGAGAACTGAGACAGGGTTGGGCAGGTTTGTCCCACCAAGGCAGCCCCAACTGCTGGGAGAGTTGGCGCACTTGGGCTTTAGTCATACCCACTTCTGCTAAAGGTGATCGCGCCCCTCGTTCTTGGGCTGCTTGGATGCCGGGGCGGTAGTCTTGCAAGTCATCAGCGTTTACCCCATCGACGACGTAGGGATAGCCTCGCTGCATGGCTAGCGGTTTGAGAGTGTCGTGAAGTTCGCTTTTGCAAAAATAGCAGCGATTGACGGGATTGGTTGTATAGTTGGGGTTGCTCATTTCCTGAGTTTCTACCCATTCGTGGCGGATACCAATGATCACCGCTTGAATTTTGGCATCTTCTAATTCTTCCGGTAACAGAGAAGGAGAAACCGCCGTCACCGCTAAAGAGCGATCGCCCAATACGTCATAAGCCACTTTAGCTACTAGGGTACTATCTACGCCCCCAGAATAAGCAATCAACGCCCGTTCCATCTGCGAAAAAAGAGCTTGCAATTGGGCGAGTTGATTAGATACAGAAAGGGTATCGGTCAGTTTTTGAGAAGCTGTCATATTATTGATCATCAGTAGAGACGCGAAATGTCGTGTCTGTACAGTTAGCCATTATCAATAAATACATTATATGGGCTTCAAGATATTGAGTGGTATTCAAATGACTTAACCTCTGAAGCAGTAGAGGAAATTTTTAGAGAAAAACTAAAGCAATCTTCGTAAATTTTAAATTTCTCCTTTCTCAACCTCCGAAACGGGTTGAGTTGGCAAATTGAGGGTGAAACAACTGCCCTGTCCCTCTTGCGAAGTGACCGTTAGATCGCCGCCATGCAAACGGGCAAGTTCTCGTGATAGGGCTAGCCCCAATCCGGTTCCCTTATGCTTGCGACTGAGGTGGTTGTAAATTTGTTGGAAAGGTGCAAAGAGTTTAGCTTGGTCTTCGGGTTTAATGCCTATTCCGGTATCAATAATCGAAAAAGTCAACATTTGGGCCTCGCGCTGCACTTTGAGCGTGACTGAGCCTTTCTCAGTAAATTTGATGGCATTGGAGAGTAAATTTAAGAGAATTTGCTTAATCCGTCGCTGGTCGAGCGTACAGAAATCGACATCTTGAGCGATAGTTAAACAAAGGTCGAGTCCTTGTTCTGTCGCCTTAACCTGAACCATGGAAATTGCTGCTAGACAAATATCTTCTACTGCCACCGTCTCTAGCCAAAGTTCTTCGCGCTCAGCTTCTATCTTTGAGAGATCCAAAAAGTCATTGACTAACGCCAGCAAGTGTTGTCCAGAAATAACAATACCACTGACATATTGTTTCTGCTTGTCATTGAGTGGCCCGTAAAGTTCTTCTCGCAACATCTTAGCAAAGCCTAACACGCCTGTCAGAGGGGTTCGCAGTTCGTGGTGCAGGTGGGAAAGGTAGTCACTTTTAGTTTGGCTGATAGCTTGCAGGCGTTGATTTTCAGCTTCCTGAGACTCGATACGTTGTTGCAATTGTTGGTTGAAAAGCGCGATCGCCAATCTATCAGCAATGAGGGTTAGCGTTTGTAAGTCTTGAGGGGCAAAATAGTCAGAGAGACTCTGCCTTTTAAAGGAGTCCCCGATGGGCGAGGCTCCCTCGCCCATTTTAGGGGAGGACACGATGTTGGAGGCTCCCTCCAACATTTCAGTGTCCGTAGACGTGGCGGAGCTTCCTCTGACTTCGTCAATCGGTTGCGGTGACGGTAAGACGAGACTGCCAACAGATTTTCCCCCTATGATAAGCGGAAAAGCCACGATCAAATGACTCTGCCCAACTTCTGAGGATGCCGAGAGGGTTGACAAATGGCTTTGGTCAACGGTACTCCGACCGCCGACCGACTCGGATTTTAAATCCGAGTCGCAAGCGGCGGTGCATTCCGCACTTTGAGAGTCGGAGCCTGCGTTGA
The DNA here is from genome assembly GCA_041743025.1 of Microcystaceae cyanobacterium. Classification (GTDB taxonomy): domain Bacteria; phylum Cyanobacteriota; class Cyanobacteriia; order Cyanobacteriales; family Microcystaceae; genus JBGTNM01. Next base: position 7,121 of record JBGTNM010000186.1, on the reverse strand, counting down.
CTTCGTAAAAGCGACCTTTGATTATCGCTTCGCTTAACGCCGGCTCGTCAAGAAGGGTTTGTCTCTCTTGAGCAACGCCTAGCCGCTCTCTAGCCCACTCAGCTTGGATTTTCAGGCGATCGGCTTCTAAATACCCTAAAATCACCCAATCTAGTGAGAAATGCTCTCCTATTAATTGTAAACTGTGGGCAAGTCCAGAAGACATTTCTGGGGAAGTAGCCAGCTTGTGATTGATTAGCGTCAAAAGCTCATAAAAACAGCCTTTGCCGTCGGCTTGTACTGGTTCGAGTGCCAACGCACATTGTTTGGCAACAGTTTGCACGAGGTTTAATGCCTCATCGCTCCAATGATATTTCTGATAACGATTATACAAGCAGATTCCCCCTAAATAAGAATTGCGTAAGCTTAGAGGTACTAGTAATACTGAAAAAACTGCGTAACTGTCTTGCGCTGTCTGAAAATGGCTCGAAATTGGTTGAGATGAGGATGGAAACACCAGCAGTTGCCCCTGACGTAGCATGGAGTCAGACGCTTGAACCATCTTACGCCAAAGGGTTAGAAGGTTCTGCGAAATGGGGGGCGTAACGCTAGAATAGCAACCAATTTTGACGAAGTCAAAGGAAGCTCCGCCTTTAAAAGGAGTCCCCGATGCCGGAGGGAACCTCCGGCATTCTAGGGGACGTAGCGGAGTCTCTCTGACAGAGAGGTTGTCTGTAAACTGCCAAATAAAGCCGTCTGTAATTCCAATGCCTTCGCGCAACTGATCGAGAAGCTTTTGCAGGAATGTCTCGACTGTTGCTGTTGCACCTGTTTCCCACCCTTTGCCAGTTGGTGATTGTGGTTGAGTTTGAGCCACTGGAATACTTGAACGTCCCTAATAATTGATGATAATGTTGAGCGGGTATTTAGTACCTATCCTATCCACTAGCAGTAATTACTGAGATGGGAACGATTACGGTTAATGTTATATTCTGGCATAATTGGCTCCTATTAAATTTTAAAAAGCGATCGCCGCCCCAAATTCCCTCCTAAGTCGGACGCACTGAAGTCGCTACCGAAACGGTAAATGTTGATTAAAATAGATTACCAATAGTCAATGCAAACTCAAGCACTTAAAGCGATCAACCCTCAGCGAAGTTGTCATGATCACCTCTAGTTCTGGGGCAACTTGTAACGTTAAATTAAGGTCTCTGACGCTATCCGTCCAAGACGTTCCTTGTAACATCTGATGAGCCAATTGCTGAAGTTGCTCCCAAGTTATCTGACTTTTCACATAAGCTTTGGCTAGGGCAATCACCAAATTTTGAAAGTCATTTCCCTCAAGGCGAGTCATCATTCGATGGTGAATTTGAAAAGACTTGTCAAAGCAGTAATACCACGATTGCGGCTGGTGTTGGAGAACCGATTTAAATAAAGTTTGCTGCTTGTGGCGGCTGACAGCGCGATCGCTTTCACTCGCAATGACCAACATGGGAGCCGTTCGCATTTCAGAGGCGCGGCTTAAAATTTCTCTGCCTAAATTTAGAAACAATTTTAAAGCTGGGAAGCGAAAACCCTTATAGCCAAAATTTCCAGAATCATCTTTATTGGGCCACTCATAGTAACAAGGTAGCCTTCTGACTAGCCAATCAATTCCGGCTAACTTACTGCCCAAATAAGGCGCAAAGAGGAGAGTTTTTTCAATGTATTGAGGATAGTCTACCGCCAGCCAAGCCGCTAAAGTGGCCCCACTCGACAGCCCTCCCACGATAACCTGTTTCGAGAGCGATCCCTTCGGGGACTGCAAAGCAGCACGCGCTATTTGTAACCACTCAAGCGCAAACTGTTGATAAACCTGAATATCGGTTGGCAGAGGAGGAGGACAATCTCTATTCCAATCTCCGGCTTGTCCGTGACCGGGTTGTAAGGGAATCAAGACGTTATAACCCTCTTGATAGAAGGCTTTTCCTATTGGCTCAAATTGATAAGGCCCGGCAGTAAATCCATGCAAAAAGAGGCAAACCTTAGCAGTAGGGTGGGGGTGAAAAAAGAATTGAGAGCGGCAGGCTTCATTCTTTAGAGGCAAAGCCGATTCAACCGTCTCGGTTTGTTGAATAATTGCCTTAATGGTTTGAGAATAATCAGACACAATAATTAATTAACTAATCGCCTGTTTTAAACTTCTACAAAATTCCTCGACGGACTTCAATCCTTCTGCTGGCGTTCCTTGGGCTAAGCGCTTAACAAAAGCACTGCCGACGATCGCCGCATCGGCCCCCCATTGTTTGACTTGCGTGGCGTGTTCGGGTTGCGAGATGCCAAATCCAACGCCAATTGGCTTGTCGGTGACGCTACGCAATAAAGCCAGCATTTCTTCAACTCTGCTAGCCACTTGCGATCGCATTCCCGTTACCCCTGTGACGCTGACGAGATAGATAAACCCTTGGGATTGTTGAGCGATGGCTTTAATCCGCTCAATCGGACTAGTCGGCGCAACGAGTAAGGTGACTTCAATGCCCATTTGAGCAGCAGGTGCGAGCAGACTTTCGGCTTCTTCTAGCGGCAAGTCAGGGACAACGAGTCCTTTTACCCCAGATTCAGCAATTTGCCTTAAAAATGCGGCAATTCCCCGATAAAAAATGGGATTGTAGTAGGTAAAGAGAATGATAGGAGCTTCGATCTCGCTTTTGGCAGTTTTGACCACTTGTAAGACATCCTCTAAGGCTATCCCCCGACTGAGGGCGCGGGTTGCTGCGGCTTGAATGACAGGCCCATCAGCGAGCGGATCGCTATAGGGAACGCCGAGTTCAATCAAATCAGCCCCCGCCGCATCAAGACGGCGCAAGGCTTGAGCGGTTGTCTCCAAACCGGGATCGCCTGCGGTAATGAAGGGAATGAGGGCGCATTGATGGCGATCGCGCAGGGATTTAAAACAGTCAGAAACTGAGGTCATGGATCTTGAAATGAGAGGAAAAAAGGGAGAGGGCTGAACACTTTTAATCGGTTTTAGCCTGTTTTTCTCGTTCAATTTCGGCTTGCAACTTTTCTCTTTCATCAGGAGTCATGGCTTCCCAGCGCTTCTGTAAGACAGCTTCTTCATAATCTTTTAGCTGTTGGTTGTAGGTCATCTTCTGGGTGACTACCCGCAACAAATAAGACAGTGTCCAGCCTACTAAGATAGCGATTAACAGGAGTTGACTCCAAGTTCCCGCCGAGGGACTGTCTAACCCAACGAACTGAAGCAATCCGTAAAGAATGCCCACGGCTGCAAAAATGCCGATTCCAAAGACTATAACATCAATTCGTCGCATAAACCGACTGAAATCCTAAATTTTTAAGCTTTTAACAAGCGGCGTTGGGGACGGAAATTCAAAAAGGGACTCAACAGTAACATTCCAGGAAAGAAAAAGAACATCAAAAAATACATAAATGCTCGTTCCATTGAACTGGCAACGTACCAACGGCTGTTGAGGTAAAAATACACGCCTCCTGGAATAATTAGCAGATATAAACTGCTCAAAACGAGATAGAGAGCAGCAACGAGTAATGTTTCTCCAGAAAGCTTTGCTAAAAGGGTTTCCATCATCGCTCAATTAAATTACTGGGCTGTTAAGGAATACTCTGCCAACTGTAACTTATTTTAGCTTCACATAAACCATTATTTCAGGACAGACATCGCCAAAAGTTGCGAGTTGCATAATTTGTGGTACAATAAAAAATTGTCGGTTCAGTCTAGGCTAAGCCCAATTCAATTGCGGGGGCGTGGCGGAATGGTAGACGCTACGGACTTAAAATCCGTTGAGACTTATAATCTCGTGTGGGTTCGAGTCCCACCGCCCCCACTGTTTGCTGAGCTTTTAAAATTTTTAATTTGCCTGAATTGTTTAGACTTTTTTTGACTTTTGCCGCATTAATTGGCTCTTCCGGCATAGTGAGGAGATATCCCCAAGAGTACGGGAGAGCCGAGGCACTCTTAGAAAAATCAATATGCAATTTAGATGTACAACAGCTTACCAACCGAGATCGCCAACTAATTCGGCAACTTTGATTTCTAGATCGCTAAGTCTTTAGTAACATTGTGTTAATTAGTTTTTTTCCCAAATCCGTAAATATCAACAAGGAGAATGACGCGATGTCTACTGTTACAGACAATGACCTGAAAGAGTTAAAAGACCTGATTAAAGCTCAGACAGAACAATTAATAGTTCTTCAAAAAGACGTTGGTGAGTTTCGGAAAGACGTTGCTGAGTTTCGGCTTGAAACAAAAGTTTCGATTGAATCTCTCAAGGGAGATATTAAAGTGCTTGATGAAAGAGTGACAGGTAAAATTAACACACTGGATGAAAGAGTGAGTGGAATAGACAAACGGCTTGATGAGAGAACGACTGGAATAGACAAACGGCTTGATGAATTCAATAGTCGCTTTAACATCATGACGGTAGGCTTTTTAAGCATTATCGGCGTTTTAGTCACTGGTGTTTTAGGAGCGATCGCTAAACTAGTTTTTTTCCCAAATCCATGAACCTTGACCTTTTCAATAGCTTTATCTTAAATTTATGCTCTAAAAAATCGATTCTAAGGAATCACTAACTGACTGTAGTGCTTTCATCACAGGCATTTGTGCTAGGGGAACGGTAAAAGTGACTGTCGATCCCAATCCCTCGCCCATACTGTAAAATTCCACCTGTCCGCCCATCGCATCGACCAGTTTTTGAGAGATAGCCAAGCCCAATCCCGTACCGCCATAAGCTTTAGTACGAGATCCGTCTACTTGCACGAATTTTTCAAACAATTTAGCTTGTTTTTCCAAAGAAACCCCAATGCCAGTATCAGCAACGCTCACTTTCACCGTACCCGGAAACTCGCGATCGTGGCAGATGATTTTCTTTTTGACAACTTCCGCACTAACTGTAATACCGCCTTCGTGGGTAAATTTCACGGCGTTACCGATTAAATTCAGCAAAACCTGCAACAATCGTTGGTAGTTCCCGTAAATCTCAATGGGCGTTAAGGTCGGTGGCAACTTGATATCGAAGCTGAGTTGCTTGCGTTGAGCTTGAGAGCAAGTGAAATTGTCTACCGCTTGGAATAGTTCGGACAGTTCGACGCTTCCCAATTCTAAATCCATTTTGCCCGCTTCGATTTTGGCTATATCTAAAATATCATTAATCAAATTAAGCAGATGTAAAGCGGATTTGTGAGCTTCTTCGAGAAATTCTTTCTGTTCTTGCTCATCATCAGCCATACCATCAAGAATCAGCTTAAGAAAGCCGATAATGCCATTAAGGGGAGTTCTCAATTCGTGAGTCGTACTGGCGAGGAATTCACTTTTGAGACGGGAGGCTTCCTCAGCAGCCAGGGTCGCTTGTTCGAGTACTTGGTAGAGGGTAGCATGAGCGATCGCTGTACCGACTTGATCAGCCAGTTCTTGCACGAGTTCCAATTCGGCAGGCCGCCAATGGCGGTGGCGATCGCACTGTTGCAAGCAGATTAAACCATTGCGCTGATTTTGATAAAAGGTAGAAACGATCAACACCGACTGAGTTTGCCATCCATCTGGCTGTAATTGTTCGACGATAACGGGTTCGCGCTGGTTCAATACCTGCTGCCAATAGGGTTCAGAAGCGCAATCGAGTCGCCGTCCGAGCAAAGACGGAAATCCTGCGCGACAAAACTCCGCTTTGATGTCCAGAAACTGACACTCACTATCGACCGACAACACCCAACAACGGCTGACTTGTAAGGCTTCTCCCAGGCTTTCTGCGGTCTGTTGCCAAATGGTTTCTAAATTGAGGGTGCGGCGAATCTTGCGGGCAATGTTGGTCAGGAGGGTTTGGTAAGGATCGGGATGGGTAGGGAGGGCCGAATGGGTGATTAGAGGAATGTCCGTGTCACTCAGCAGGTGTCCCATCACTAACACAGCGATCGGTTCGCCGACGGCTGGTAAAATCGGGCTAATCGACAATTCTAGCGGGAAAGACTGTCCCTGATATTCAAAAAGGCAGTGACACTGTTCGGGGATGCGCCGTTCTAATACTCGTCTAAGTCTCTCGTAGTAAGCCTCTGGATATTTAGGGGCAAAGCTTTGCTCTGGAAAGCTGCTGACGACCTGTTGGCAATCGAGAGCATAATCTGCCGCACGTTCCCAGTAAAACGACAAATACTTTCCAGAACTATCTTGTGTAAAAATTAATTCAGCCCCCAACCCTTGCCAAGTCACAAAAGGAGGGGTAACTTGACTCGTTTGCATCCCTAGATGGTGAACCCGAAGGCGATCGATATCAATCAGAGAACTCATAGGCCAGTACAGCTTTAACGGGAGCATTGCTTAAAAATTCATGACGTACTTAGCGGTGCTATGTGCCAGATAACAGGCAGTCATGCTCTATAGCCTTAGAATTCCCGAAATGCCAGCTAAAGTATCAGCCGAACTGGTCATGAATAATCAATGGGTTGTTCGTCGCTTTAACTAATCATTCCATTCGCCTCGCGGCGGTAGGGGAGGATTGCGCATCAAGTTGCGCGTCAAGTCATCATCTCTTTCCCGTTCCCCTTTGAGCCATTGTTTGATGGCGGTTTCGATAATTCGACTGGGATCGTTGGTAAGATGCTTTATTTGCTCTAGCAAGTCTGAATCAAGATGGATGGAAATTTCCACCTTTTCAGCCCCTCGCTGAGTAGATACCGCATTGTCGTTCATAAGCCCGTTCCATGATTCTATTTATTATTTTACCAAACTAAATCGCAGTCAGCCGTATCAGTTAAATTGAGTTATACAGCCGTATCAGTTAAATTGTGCAAAAATGGCTCAAAGACCGACAGACCCGCCAGACGACTTAGCTGCAACCCCTCAGAGCAAGCGGCAAGGGTCATCCTTTCGTGTCAGGAACATTCGTCGCCTCATTTTAGATTATGCAATGGGAGTATCGATTTTAGGACTTATCCCCATTCCTAGAATCCTGACATTAGACCTCTTAAAAAAATATTTTATGCTATAATACATGGCTATTTTTTAAACTTTCTCTCGATAAAATAGCAATAATTTTTCAGTTTTTGCAAGTCATTAAGTGACGAAAATTGCTGACAGCTTGTTTACAATAATCGCCATCAAAAAAACGTTAAAAAAGACATGACAAATCAGT
>JBGTNM010000185.1:0-32508 GCA_041743025.1 Microcystaceae cyanobacterium | reverse complement strand
ACTCGCGATTTTTTCGTATTCCAGGAACAGACAAATCTAGCTCCTCCTACTCCAATAAAACTATAAAAAATCCAGCCTTTTGCTTTTAAATCCTTCTCAACGTTAATAGGTAAATGAACAAACAGTGTATTCGCTTGTCTGGGGAACATAACTTCAACTTCTGGTATGTCAAAAAGTTGTTTTTCCAAGTATTCCGCACAATCATTTGCGTGTCGAGCATTTTTCAGCCAAGCGCCTGTTTCAAGTAATCCTAATAACGGTGCAGAAAGAAAGCGCATTTTTGAGGCCAATTGACCTGCTTGTTTACAGCGATATTCAAAATCTTCTGCTAATTCTTGATTAAAAAAAATAATCACTTCTCCCATTGCCAAGCCATTTTTAGTACCGCCAAAACAGAGGACATCAATGCCGCTTTTCCAGGTGATTTCTGCGGGAGATTTTTGTAAGGCGGCGACAGCATTGGCAAATCTTGCACCATCCATGTGTATTTTTAAGCAATATTTTTGAGCAATATTTTTGAGTGCTGTTAATTCTTCTAGGGTGTATAGCGTTCCCAATTCTGTTGCTTGGGTTAAACTAATCACTTTCGGTTTAGGATAGTGAAGATCGGTTCGCCTAGTGACAACTTCTTCAATTGATTTAGGCGTTAATTTACCATTTGTACCGTTGCCTAACAATAATTTTAAGCCATTGGAGAAAAATTCGGGTGCGCCGCATTCATCCGTTTCGATATGAGCGAGTTCGTGACAGATGACACTATGATAGGATTGACACAAAGAAGCGAGTGCTAGCGAATTGGCAGCCGTTCCATTAAAAACGAAAAATACCTCACATTCAATTTCAAAGAGTTGTCTAAGATGATCAGAAACTTTTTGTGTCCATTCATCATTTCCGTAGGCAAGGGAATGAGCTTCATTTGCTTTTATCAGATAGTCCATTGCTTCAGGACAAATGCCGGAATAGTTATCACTTGCGAATTGTTCTAACATCTTTTTTTGATTAAAATAGTTTAAGTTAAGTTTAAATTTACTAATGCCAACCGTTAAGAAATCTCTTCAATTTCGCCATCCTCTGCAACGTCTTCTCAAATATGGAGGTAAATATCGCCTCGCGATTTGGCAGGCGGTTACTTGTTCTATTCTAAACAAAATTTTCGATCTAGCTCCTCCTGCCTTAATTGGTGCAGCAGTTGATGTGGTTGTCGAGCGTCAAGAATCATTGATTGCACGTTTGGGAGTTAAGGATGTTTTTGGACAATTGCTGATTTTAACGTTTCTTTCCATGATTATTTGGGGATTGGAATCGATTTTTGAGTATGCCTATGGAAAATTATGGCGGAACCTAGCTCAAGTCATTCAACACGATTTGAGAATTGAGGCTTACAATCACATTCAAGACTTAGAATTAGCCTATTTTGAAGAGTGCAGTACAGGAGCGTTATTGGCTATTCTCAACGATGATATCAATCAATTAGAACGGTTTTTAGATGTTGGAGCAAATGAAATTTTGCAAGTTCTGACCACCGTCGTTGTGATTGGAGCCACCTTTTTTATTTTAACACCTGGAACTGCTTGGATGGCAATGTTGCCTATTCCTTTTATTCTTTGGGGTTCGATTTACTTTCAGAAATTGCTTGCGCCTCGTTATGCTGAAATCAGAGAAAAAGCCAGTTTGCTTAGCAGTCGTCTGGCTAATAACTTAAGCGGCATTACGACCATTAAAAGCTTTACGACAGAAGCTTATGAAGTTGAACGATTGCAAGAAGATAGTGAAGCTTACCGCCGCAGCAATCAAAGAGCGATCGCATTAAGCGCGGCTTTTGTTCCTTTAATTAGAATTATTATTTTGGCAGGATTTTCAACTATTTTATTGTTTGGCGGCATGGAAGTTGTTGAGGGCAAATTAGCAGTGGGAACTTACAGCGTTTTAGTCTTTCTAACGCAGCGTTTATTGTGGCCGCTGACGCGCTTGGGACAGACATTAGATTTATATCAAAGAGCAATGGCTTCCACTAATCGAGTTATGAATTTATTAGATACGCCGATTGCTATTTCTTCGGGTAATATTTCGCTGCCTGTCTCCACTATTAAAGGAGAAATTAATTTAAATAACATCACCTTTGCTTATCAAACAGGATTCCCTGTACTGAAAAACCTTTCCTTACACATTCCAGCAGGCAAGACAATTGCTATTGTCGGCTCGACGGGTTCAGGAAAGAGTACTCTCGTTAAGTTACTACTCAGATTTTATGAAGTCCATCAAGGCAAAATAACCCTAGATGGGATTGATATTAATGATATTATTCTTTATGATTTGCGGCGAGGAATTGGCTTGGTCAGTCAAGATGTCTTTCTCTTTCATGGAAGTGTTAGGGAAAATATTGCTTATGGCAGTCCTAATACTAATTTAGCGGAAATTATTGAGGCAGCAAAAGTAGCAGAAGCACATGAATTTATTAGACAATTACCTAACGAATATGATACAATTGTCGGAGAACGAGGGCAGAAATTATCAGGAGGACAGCGACAGAGAATTGCCATTGCACGAGCGATATTAAAAGATCCTCCCATTCTAATTTTAGATGAAGCAACTTCCGCCGTCGATAATGAAACAGAAGCTGCGATCGCTCGTTCTTTAGAGAAAATTACGCAACACCGAACGACGATTGCGATCGCTCATCGCCTTTCGACTATTCGCCATGCAGACTGTATTTATGTCCTCGAATATGGGCAAATTATTGAAGCGGGAACCCACGAGGAGTTATTAGATAAACAGGGAATTTATGCGAATTTGTGGCGAGTACAAACGGGAGTTAAATTAAGAGCCATCTGATCGAAAAAACTGATGAAAAAGGCGTAACAATGAAATCTTCTGAATTAGAATTTTTTCAACAATTCTGGCAATCCTCTGAAAGTTTGCCGAAGTGGGATGTGACTATTGTTCCTCCTTAAGATTTGGTACGTTATTTTAACGCAAGTCCCTAAAATCCTCTGTTCGGCTCTAGACAAATCTACGGAGATCGGTTAATATAACTTATCAAAATTAACCCAATCAGAGGCAGTCAAGCTATGGATAGAGTTTTTCATCAATTAACCGTGCTGGGTGCTAGTATCTGCCTGGGAATTGTTGGGTTTTCGATGCTGTTTTCCGCTAGCAAGAGCGATCGCGTTGCTGATTTGTCTCAACCATCCCAACTGGTAACGATTGAACTGTCTCAATCTAAATAGTGATAACTGGCTTACAGTTTGGCAATCAAGATAGGCGTTCCCTCGTGTTTTTGAGGAGATGAAGCATTCTCGATCGTGACAGCGATTTTGTCAATTAACGATTGAGAACGGTAAACTTCAGGAACTCTAATTGTTCGAGAAACCTTCCCTCGAGTGTCAACGTCAAACACGTCTGTTAAGATAGCTCCTTTGCTATCCTTTGTAAAGGGTGCTTCTGGAGCGAGTACCGTCCACAAAACGTAAACCTTTCCAGGGGGTAGTGGCGGCAAATTCTTGGCTGTCAGTCGAGCTTTTAAGTCATTGGGATTGACCATGACTGAAGCAGAAGCCTCAAGAGTGCTTTTTGTTGCTTGAAGGAAATAAGTGAGTGTGTCAGAGGGTCGTGTTTCAATCCGCGTACTTTGTAGTGCCTGGCGTAGGCGGTAATTGTCTATCCCTAAAGCCAACGCCAACAAGGCAGCGATACTCACTACGATCAATTTCCAGGGCAAACGAGATCGGTTCTTGGTGCGATCGCGTTCAGTTTGAGGAGAGGCAGCTTCTAAAATAGCTGAACGAAGGTGAGAAGGCGGCTCGACTGCGGGAAGTGCATAAGGCAAAAGTTCCCAAGTTGCCTGCAAACGATTGACCTCTGTGGCGAGTTGAGGATTTTCAGCGATTAATCGCTCTAATTGCTCAATTTCCTCCGCATCAAGGTCGTCGAGGGCATAGCCTGCCATCAATTCTTTTATCTGTTCGGGAGATGAAGGGCCAGTCATAGGTTTACTAACCCATAAAATCTTTGAGAAGTTGTCTGAGTCTTAACAAGCCAAGGCGAGAGCGAGTTTTAACAGTTCCCAAGGGGATGTTGAGCCGTTGAGCAATTTCCGCTTGCGTAAAACCTTCATAATAAAGCATTTCTAGTACCTGTCGCTGGTTTTCGGGAAGTTGGCTCAGAGCTTTTTGAATTTGCCCAGAGCGTTCGCTCCAAGAAGCACGTTCAAAAGGTGCGTTCGTAGCAGTTTGCGAGACGGCAATCTGCCGAGCGCGAGTGAGAACTTTCTCTGAAGTGCTGCGCGATCGCAGTTTGTCGATCGCCCGCGAACGAGTTAGGGTAGTGAGAAAGCTACTGAGAGAACCGCGAGCGGGATTGTAAATATCTCTTTGCCAGAGAGTGAGAAAAATTTCCTGGGTCAAGTCTTCTGCTTCTTGAGGATTCTTTAAGATACGAAGGGCTAGTCCATATACCAACCTACCGTAACGGTCGTAGAGAAGTCCCAAAGCAGAAGATTGGCCAGCTTTGAGAGCCTGATAGAGCTTCGTATCTGTCGGGGTCGGACTGTCACTAGAGTCGTCAGGATGTCTGTCTTCTTCTAGAGTAGACATGAGTCCATGATTTTTAGAGTTGCTTCGAGTCAATCATAACTTGTGATGTATCTATTATCTTTAATACGGCTGTCCGCGTCGATGGGTTTTCTTTAAATCAATTTGAAAGCCGTCAATCGAGTAGTCGTTTTTGAAAATCTTTGGCCTGTTTGGGGTCGGGAATCTTTTGAGCTAACGCTTGAACGAATTCGGCAGCCGAAAGGTTGGGATTTTTCTTAAGCGTTCGCTGGCAAATAATAGAAGCCATCGGGCCGATTAATTGAGCTAATTCTTGCTGGCAGCGACTAATAAAAGCGGGATCTAAAGAAGCTTCAGGGGATGCGTGCTGCGAAGCCGTCCCCGAAGGGATCGCAGGTTTTGGCGTTGGCAGTGACGGCGGTGGCACGAAGCGAGGAGAAAGTAAGGTGTTTTCTCCTGAAGACTCCTCCAAAGCCATGTCTGGGGCGGGTTGAGTTTCGGGCAACTGAGGCGGTGGTGGTGGCGGCGGAACCTTAACTGGGGGGCGAGTGGGGGCACTGTCTGACCCGTACAAGTTGCGATAGAGTACTTCTAATTCTTGGAGCAACTGAGTGCCGGATTGGGGACGCTCGCCTGCCAAGCGAGCCATCAGGCGATCGAGCAATTGAGCAAAAGCAGGCGCAATATCGGGAACGGATTCGCGCCAATGCAACTCATCAACGTAGGAATCATAAAACTCGCTGGGATGCTTGCCGGTTATGAGAAACACCCAGGTGCGTCCCAAGGCAAAAAAGTCTGACTGGGGAACTGCCTGTCCGTTAAGTTGTTCAATGGGACTGTAACCTGCCGAAAACAGTCCCGTAACTTGTCCTGCCGATTGCTTAACTAAATACGTTTCGGTGACTTCTCGTGCTGTGCCAAAATCGATCAAGACCAGTTGTCCGTCAGCGCGGAGCATGATATTAGAGGGTTTGATATCGCGGTGAAAAAAGTTGTGTTGGTGAATCTCTTGCAAAATACTGGACATTTGTATCAGCCATTGAAGGGCTAATTTTTGGGGGATGCAAGACCCTCGGCGGCTGATGTATTGTCGCAAGTTGAGTCCTTCTACTTTCTCCATCACTAGGCAGTAGACAGGCGTAGCACTCTGATGGGGGTAGTAGGTAAAAAACGCATCGGTTTCGACTTTGGGAATGCCCGGATGGTTTAAGCGGCTCAAAAAATGGGCTTCTCTCTGGAATAATTCTACGTATTTAGGATGGTTGTGCAGGAGAACTTTCAACACTTTAACCGTCGTATTGCCAAAACCCAGATAATTTGCTGAGGCGCAGTCTAAGGCTTCATAGGTTTTGCCAAATCCCCCGCCCCCTAATTCGCTAGTAATGCGATAGCGTCCATCGAGCAGCAACTCGGAGCCACAGCTTTGGCAAAATAGCAAAGTATCTTGATTTTCAGGTTTGGGGCATTGGGGGTTAATGCAGAGGCTCATCCGGACTCGCGATAGATCGACCTGTTTCTAGTTTAAGCTGCTCGTTGGGTTGTCAATCGATTTCTTTGGTTTCTCGAATAGATTGTAACGAAGGGTTAAGCGAAAAAGGGTTGACAAATGGCTGCGATCGCGGTAGCCCATCCCTGCGAACCACTAGAAGAAGCCACTTGCCAGCCTCGTCCGTTCAAACCAGGATGCGGGCCATTTTTGCCAGGGATGACGATCGCCTTATCCACTGCTTCTAATAAGGGCAAGTCGTTGGGACTGTTGCCTAATCCTACCGTCATTAGTGTCTCATCGGGGTTAATGCCGCGAAAATACTGCACTAGCCAGCGAACGGCTCGTCCTTTGCCTGCGTGTTGGCCAATCAAATGCGAAAAGCGATCGCCGACTACCACTTGAAATCCCAGCGATTCGGCAACTGATGTTAAGGTATCGGCAGCAATATTAGCAGGTGTGACAAAAGGTTCGCTAAATTCCCTTGCTTTAGCTTGTTTAACATCTTCTGGCGACAATCCGGTTAACTGTTCGATTTCTGAGTGCGTTAAATCGCCAAATCCGCTTAATTTCTGCTTTAATACTTGAGAAATAGACTTTAATCCCTGTCTTGCTGCTGCATAAGTACAGCCGAGGCATTCTAGATGGTAACTTGCCCAGCGATCGCGCTGAGGCAGAAAAATGCCACTGCCATTTTCTACAATAAACGGATCGTGCAAACCGATCGCCTGGCGCAATGTCTCAACTTCTTGACGGGTTTTGCTAGTGACAGGCATGACGGGAATATCTCGCGCTTGCAATTCGGCTAAAATCGGCAGGGCGGCATCATAGCGGTAGTCATCTGAATTGAGTAGCGTTCCATCTAAATCGGTAAAAATAAGCAATTTCATAGGTTGATCAGCGCATAAAAGCTATTTTATGCTTAATATCACGTTTTGACGAAGTCAGAGGAAGCCCCGTCTTTGTAAGGCGGGGTCTCTCTGACCACCAATACCGAGCAGGGGGCTTCTGCCACGACTTGAGAACTCACCGATCCCTCAACAATGCGCTCGATCCCTTGCAGTCCCCGCGTGCCAATGGCGATCAAATTCGCTTGGTGGATATTTGCCAGACGGATAATTTCTTCGGCAGGATCGCCACTAACAATTTCAATCTCGCTTTGTCCCTCGCTGAGTTGCGCCTGAAAATCGAGCAGTTGCTTTTCTGCTTGTTGGTAGTAACCGGCAGGTAGGGGGTGAGGGCGATCAAGATTGACGATTTCTTCGCTTCCTGACGTGGGAAGGACGTGACAGAGTACGATCTTGGTTGACGGTTGAATGGCAAGCGTCTCCAAGGCGCTCAGAATAAACGGTGAGTTATCTGATCCGTCGAGAGCTACTACAATTGTCTTCAGCACTGAAAATTGCTCCTGTTGCTGCTGTTTATCGCCGTTCCTCATTGTAGGAAATTCAATTACTTTTTGCTCTGTCTATAATAATCTAAGCGATCGCGCTCATCGTTAAGATTTAAATATAATCGCGCCCAGTAATCATCATGACCACTCAACTACCGCCAACATCAACAGCGATAGACCTAACCCTTTATGAAAAAGACTATTATCTCTGGCTAGAAAATACGCTCAAATTATTACAACAAGGAAAGCTGTCTGAGCTAGATATTCCCCATTTAATCGAAGAAATCGAAGACATGGGTAGGAGTGAGAAACGAGCTATCTATAGCAATCTGAAAATTTTGCTAATACATCTATTGAAGTATAGGTATCAACCCGAAAAACGCTCTAATAGTTGGAGATACACAATTGAAGAACATCGGCAAAGACTAGCTGAGGCTTTTGAGGACAGTCCTAGCTTACAGAGTTATTTTGCCGAAATATTTGACAAGTGTTACCAAGATGCTCAGAAATTAGCAGCAAAAGAGACTGGTTTAACGTTAGAGGCTTTCCCGACTGAATTCCCTTTTACAACAGATGAAGCCCTGAACTCTGACTACTTACCGGATTAATGGGCTAAAAAAATGGACGCAGGAAAATGGACGCAACAAATTAAAGACCAGGCATTATTTTTAGGATTTCATAAAGTGGGGATTGCGGCAGTCGATGCTGACTATGAGGATGCTGCTGCCACGCACCTCAAAACTTGGCTGGCATTAGGATATCAGGCTGATATGGCTTGGATGGACAACCCGAAACGCTTTGACCTTCGTGCCTGCCTCCCTTCTGTTCAATCCGTCATTTGTGTTGGCCTCAATTATCACACTTCCCAAACACGGCCCGATGGCGAAGAATATGCCAAAATCTCCCGCTATGCTTGGGGGAGAGATTACCATCGCGTGCTGCAAAAAAAGCTAAAAATGCTCAGTCAATGGCTAGAATCGCAAGCAGAGGGCATTGAAACCCGCTATTACGTTGATACTGGCCCCATACAAGATAAAGTGTGGGCG
Organism: Microcystaceae cyanobacterium; assembly: GCA_041743025.1. Classification (GTDB taxonomy): domain Bacteria; phylum Cyanobacteriota; class Cyanobacteriia; order Cyanobacteriales; family Microcystaceae; genus JBGTNM01. Next base: position 24,033 of record JBGTNM010000185.1, on the reverse strand, counting down.
CAACGAGCCGGAATTGGCTGGATTGCTAAAAACGGCAATGTTATTGCGCGAGAATATGGCAGTTGGCTTTTTTTAGGCGAAATACTAACTAATTTAACTTTAAATCCCGATCGCCCTCACGCTCAACACTGCGGAACCTGTACCAGATGTTTAGAAGCTTGTCCGACAGGGGCGATTCCTGAACCGTTCGTCGTCGATGCTAATCGCTGTATTGCCTATCATACTATCGAAAATCGTGCCGAAACTTTACCAGAATCAGTGGTTCCTCACTTAAGCGGTTGGGTAGCTGGGTGCGATATCTGCCAAGAAGTCTGTCCCTGGAATCAGCGTTTTGCCCAAGAAACAGATTGTGAGGAGTTTGCGCCCTATTCATGGAATATTGCGCCAAAACTAACGGAATTAGCTCATCTTTCTGAAGATGAATGGAACAGACGGTTTCCAGCTTCGGCTTTGCGACGAATTAAACCTGCCATGTGGCGGCGCAATGCTCGTGCTAATTTGGATAAATAAGCTAATTAACAACATTTGAATCAGAAAAGGTGGGCAATGCCCACCCTACTGTAGAATTGCAGAATCGACTAGTGCTTTTTAAACCACTTAGAAGCAACAACTCCTAAAACAGCACCGACAAGTGGATTGCTCAAAAACTTCAGCATAGCAGGTTGATCAGCCATCACTTCTTGGAAGACATCGGGGTGATTGTGATAGGTAAAACTCGCTAATTTGCTAACATCATCGGCGTTCATGTGACTGGGATGGTGGGTAGACAAACCGAGTTGATTTTCTAATTGACGATCACTCAATCCTCGTTCTTTAAGATGTTTAAAAAATTCTCTGGCTACATCATCGCGTTCGTTGGGTTTAATTTGAGCGATCGCTTTTTGTAATTCGGGTTCCATTTGACTGGCAGGAATGCGTTCAGGATGAAGAGAACGACCGAATATTGTGCGCCGTTCCTCCTTAGAAGAACGTTGAGCAAAATCATCAAAATTTTGATAGTCTTGTTGGGGATTATCAGCAACATCATCTAACGATTCAACGTCACCCTTTCCCAAGTCTTGCATAATTTCACGTTTGTATTGTTCGCTACTAGGCATGAGAGTTCTCCTTCTTGCAAGATTAAAGTTATCGAATTAAACCAATCATTTCCAATTTTTCTATTGGTATTGAATTTGATTGGATTGCTGGTCATACTTAGCCGTCAGAATCAGTTTTTTGTCAGGCGCATAAATCAAAACGGTGACATCTTGATTGGCAAAATTTCGATGAAAACCTTGTGCTAATGACTTCGCCAAAGGACGGACATCTCTCGGTTGTACTTGCGGAGTAATGACCACACCTAATTTATTGTTGTCGCGCACGTAGGCATCTCCAATAAGTCCGCCACTCTTTTGAACCGCCCAGTCCGCAAATTTCTGTCCTGTCGGTGTGTTGCCTCGCTCGATTTGAGCGTAAACTTGTTGGTTACTGGCGGCAGGTAACTGAGCCGTCTCAGTTGAAGACACACTGGCACAAGCTGTCGTAGTTGTCAGCACTAACAGGAAAATTAGTGCTACTACAAACTTATGTATTCTGTTGAAAAAATTCACTTTTTACCCTCCTAAAACAACCCCTAAAATAGGTTGTATGCTTTTTTTTTGATGGCAAAACATTTATTTGCACACTTTGATTTACTTATTTTTTAATACTAACAATATTTGGGTGTTAAGCGTTATTTCCTAAGAGAGATCATTTGGGTTCGTTTAAAAGCTTAAAAAATGGGCCACTTTATCACAAGAATCTAACCGCAGGTCGATGGTCAACGGTACTCCGCCTTGTAAAGGAGTCCCCGATGGGCGAGGCTCCCTCGCCCATTTTAGGGGAGGACACGATGTTGGAGGCTCCCTCCAACATTTCAGTGTCCGTAGACGTGGCGGAGCCTGCGTTGACTTCGTCAGTTGGCAACAATCTGCTCAAATTTTTGCCACGATACTACAGCAAGCTCAACCTCAAAAGCTTTACATTTATTTACAATAGTTCGTTTAAAATTTGTCTAAACAGGTGAGTTTGCTTGATTAGAAACTGAACAAGGTAGAAGAAATCAGGCATCTCTTCATAATCTGTATTCATTTATACTGATTGCCTGTTTTTGAATGTGTTTTATTAACTAATTGCTTGAATGCCAAAAATATCGCGATTCTAGGGTAAACTTTACGACTAACTTAATAAAGTTTCTAATCTGCTCTCTATAACTATGAAACAATCTCTAAGTGTTGTCATTTTTCTAACCATTGCGATCTGGGGACTAATGGGCGATTTTGCCCTAGCGCAGGAAGCCGAAGTTAACCCGATTAATGCGGGGGATACGGCTTGGATGTTGGTGTCTACCGCCTTGGTACTTTTAATGACACCGGGACTCGCCTTTTTTTATGGAGGATTAGTGCGATCGCGCAACGTTCTCAACACCATGATGATGAGCTTGGTCGCGATGGGGTTGATTGGCGTGACCTGGTGCCTGTGGGGTTACTCTCTGGCGTTTGACGTAACGGTTGATGCTAACAATCCTTTTGGCCAAGGCATACAAGCTTTAGTTGGCGGATTGGATTGGTCATTTCTCACTGGCGTATCTGCCTATGAACCCGATCCCATTGGTTATGCTGCCACCACTCCGCATCAACTATTCATGGCTTATCAGATGATGTTTGCCATCATCACGCCGGCGATCATTTCGGGGGCAATTGTCGAGCGGATCAGTTTTAAAGCCTTTTTTTGGTTTTTGCTGTTGTGGTCAACCTTTATCTATTCTCCCTTGGCACATTGGGTATGGGGGAGAGGTTGGATTGGGGCAACGGGAGCTTTAGATTTTGCCGGAGGAACCGTCGTTCACATTAGTTCTGGGGTGTCCGCACTCGTCGCTGCCTGGATTATTGGGCCGCGCCGCAGCTTTATGGCGCAACCCTACGCACCTCACAATGTTCCTTACGTCCTACTGGGCATTGGCCTACTGTGGTTTGGCTGGTTTGGCTTCAATGGTGGCAGTGCGCTAGCATCAGGAGGATTGGCAACCGTTGCTTTTGTCAACACTTCGATCGCCTCCTCGGCAGGTGGCTTAACTTGGTTGATTCTAGAATGGACACTCAGAAGTAAACCGACAGCCATTGGCATCGCTAGTGGTTTTCTGGCGGGTTTGGTGGGAATTACACCGGCGGCGGGTTTTGTGCTGCCGATTGGCGCTATTTTAATCGGTTCGATCGCTTCTGTATGTTGCTTCTTTGCCGTCAGCATTAGAGCCAAACTCCGTTTTGATGACTCCCTCGATACCTTTCCCATTCACGGGGTTGGGGGAACAGTTGGTGCGCTTTTGACGGGATTTTTTGCCACGAAAGGGGTTAACGAATTAGGCAACGATGGCTTACTCTTTGGCAATCCTGGACTGGTTTGGACGCAGTTTGTCGGCGTAATAGCAACCTATCTCTTCGCAGGGGTTGGAACGTTTGTCATCCTCAAATTGTTGAGTTTAGTAATGCCATTGCGAGTCAGAGAAGAAGAAGAAATTCAAGGTCTTGATGTCCCGCAACACGGCGAAGAAGCCTATGCCGAGGAATTTGAATTTGCTTCCGGCTTGGCTTTCAACGAGAAATCGAATTCTTCGGAATCGGTGTAATTGGTAAATCCGGGTAATTTAAGGGTATCTGCCGCATAGCTGTTCTATGAGCCTCGCCTGCTTTATCACAATCCTTGAAACAGTGATTTTGTACTCCTCTCATTCGAGAGGGGTTTCTTTTTAGCTCGGCAAAAAACTAAGATGAAAGAAATCAGTTAGAATTCTGTTAAATTTAGCATTTTAAAAAGATGAGTGAAACGGTTCTCGACGTTCGCGATCTAACGGTAGAATTTCCCATCGAAGGTAAAACAGAATCCTTTATTGCCGTTAATGGTATTAATTTCCAACTCCAAAAAGGACAAATTCTGGGCATCGTTGGTGAATCGGGATCGGGAAAATCGGTCACTTCTCTGGCAATTATGGGGTTAATTCCCACACCTGGGAAGATTACCTCTGGTGATATTAATGGTTATTTCAAAACGGGACAGGAAAATCTGAGAACGCTTAAATCGGACGCTCGCAAGTGGCAGGAATATCGCGGCAAAGAAATTGCCATGATCTTTCAAGAACCTATGAGTTCTTTTAACCCTGTTTATACGATTGGTTATCAACTAATAGAAGCCATTCAACTGCATCAAACTGTCACGCCACAAGCAGCTAAAAATCAAGCGATCGCTCTTTTACAAGAAGTGAAAGTTCTCAGCAGCGACGAACAACTAGAACAGCAATATCTCAGCAAATTTAAGTATTTAGATGGCTCCTCAAACAAAGCTGTCACTCAACAAATTAGAACTTATATTCAACAACAAAAAGAAGCGTTCCTCAATCGCTATCCTCACGAACTTTCTGGCGGACAGTTGCAACGAGTCATGATCGCAATGGCTATTTGTTGCAACCCGACAATTCTGATTGCCGATGAACCGACGACTGCTCTTGACGTTACTGTACAGGCTGAAATTCTCAAACTCCTGCGGGATTTATGTAAAATTCATCATGAAATGTCCATGATTTTTATTTCCCACGACTTAGGCGTTATCAATGAAATTGCTGATACCGTTGCCGTTATGTATCAAGGCAAAATTGTCGAACAGGGTGACAAAAATCAAATTCTTTACCACCCTCAACATCCTTATACTAAAGGGTTACTAGCTTGCCGACCTCGCCTACAACCTCAATTAGCTAAACTGCCAACCGTTGCTGACTTTTTAGAAGAAAATCAAAATGACGAACGACTAGAAACCCAGTCACAATATCGCATTATTTCGCTAGAAGAAGAACGCAAACATTTAGAAGATTTATTAAAACAACCGCAGCCTCTATTGTCAGTTAACAATCTAACGGTTGAATTTACAAAATCAGGATTTTTGTCTTTAAACAAAGAATCATTTAAAGCAGTTGATGAGGTTAGCTTTGATGTTTTTCCGGGTGAAACATTAGGGTTAGTCGGTGAATCAGGCTGTGGAAAATCAACTCTCGCTCGTACTATTTTACGGTTAATTCCGGCAACGCGAGGACAAGTTCAATTTCGAGGGGAAACTATTTCTCAGCTTTCTGCTAGAGATCCAAGATTGCGCCGTCTCAGACGGGAGATGCAAATTGTCTTTCAAAATCCTTACAATTCTCTCAATCCCCGCCTGACGATTGGTAAAGCAATTATGGAACCAATTGTTATTCATCAAACTGGCGGCAATGAGAAAAAAAGAAAAGAAAGAGTGACGTATTTACTCGAACGGGTAGGCTTAGATCCTAACTGGTTTAATCGCTACCCTCATGAACTTTCAGGCGGACAAAGACAACGAGTTTGTATTGCTAGAGCATTAGCTTTAAATCCACAGTTTATTATTTGTGATGAATCGGTTTCTGCCTTAGATGTATCCGTTCAAGCACAAGTTTTAAATTTATTAAAAGACTTGCAAGAGGAATTTCAGTTGACTTATATCTTTATTTCTCATGACTTAAGTGTCGTTAGGTTCATGAGCGATCGCATTATCGTCATGCAAAAAGGTAAAATAGAAGAAATTGGCCCCGCAGAACAAATTATCAGCAATCCTCAAAAAGACTACACGAGAAAACTAATCGACGCGATTCCCAAATTTCCCGAAGAATTATCTTGGTTAGAAGGTTAGAGGTTATGGGTTAGAGGCAATTTTATGTTACAAATCATGACAAATATAGAGCAAATGTCTGGATAACGCCCTAATATTGAATGTTATCTAGAATTCGGCTCTCCTGTACTCTTGATGATAATAAAAACTTATGAATTGCTGTAGGATGGGTTAGACGGCAGTAAGTCTTCAAACTTAACCAGAAATTATCACTCCGTCGTCACCCATCTTTCTAGAATTTCTAACACTACAAACATTTTACCTCAAGCACCTCAGAGAGCCAATTCGTTAGAATCTCATGCGGAGATATCCTCAATATTTGATTTTAAGTTAATTATTGTGTTTTGTTGGAGCGGATAGAAGAATGGGGATTAGAAGTAGACAAGAATCATCTGAGGAGCAACCTAACAAACAGCATATTATTCCTGTTGAGCAGTATCAGCTTAATCGCATAGTAGAGCAGCACGTATCGAACGTGAACTACCTTACACCACCAACGGATTATCCAGTCCGTGAGGTAAGAGAATTAGATCAAATTTTTTATTCCAACAAGGAGATATGGGAGAAGGTTATCGATAGAACTCTCCGCTACGGATCTTACGTAACCCTGGAAAGCTTTTTTCTTGTTGAGTGGCTACCGAGATCACCCGGATTATACTTCACTAATGATGCGAAGGAAGCCCGAAACCAAGCAAAGCATCATATCGAATCTATAAGGGACAATATTGTTATTTATAATCCCTATGGGAAGATGTCGATGCTTGATGGTGGTATCGGTAACATTAGATTAAAGCCGATTAATATTGGTGAAGAAGAGTACGTTCTTATTTCCGCTTCATCAAATGGTGTTTGTCATGAGGGATTTCCTGTGGCAGTTCCTGCCAAATTATATGATGAATATATTGATAGAATAATAGAAACTGGAGCAGTATCATGTTCCTTAACTGGAAAACTAAAGTTTATTTCTGATAAATTACGCGATTTGTATGAAGGTTATGCTATTCCACAGCTATATCTGCTAGTAGAAGAAATCCAGGTATCAAATCACGCTAACATTTACTCTCACGAAAAAGATAGTGTAATAGTAACTGTTGCTGTTAGCTTCATTGGCGAGTTCGATGATCGTAAGGATGCATTTGCTTCTTTTGTTACTTTTTTTCCTGGTTACAAAAACTCTTTCGAGCAAGCTGTTCGATGGATGGAAGAAGATTATATCATAGGAAAGTATAAAGGTAAAATCATTACAGATTTTGACCAACAACAGTGTAATTTTTCAAATGCTGTGTTTAGCTTGGAAAAAGTGATGAATCTAGGTTTAACTGAAAAAGACTTAGAACTAATTACACCAAGGTTTATCAATAGTTCTAAATTGATTAGACATCAAGATCAGGTGAAGCTTATATTAGGGGACATATACATGGGCAGCAAGTATAATATATCCTGTGGTGATCAGAGTGCGGTTGGTGATAATGCTAAGGTATATAATAATATACCAAACCAAACCCCTCAGAGGCAAGCTCCTACTGAATCTTCTTTATCTATGGTTTCTCCTTCTCCTAACAATGGTGATAATGGCAACTGGTGGCTATTCCTCATAAGATTAATCCGAGAAAAGCCTTGGGTTATTGTTGTATTAGTAGGGATAGTGATCTTATTAATACTTTTGGTGGCGGCTAAAAAAATTAGAATTCCAGGTTTGGTTGAACCGAATACGCCAGAAACACAAAGTCCAGAAGAATTAAAAGTAAGAGTGAATTTATTCTGTAAATGGAACAGTCAGGGCAGGCTAAATCATCCAATACAATCCGCAACAGTTACGGCTACTTCCGTGCTGACTGGAAATCCTATAAATGTACCCGGAATCGATGATGAGGGACGAATCTCTTTTAAGATGGATAGAACAGATGAGATAAAGGTTCGTATCAGGCATCTAGACATACAAGATTCACAAATTTCAATACCATCGATTCAGATAAATGAATCAGACTCTGAGCTACAAAAACTGGGTAATACTGTTAGGAGAGATAACTGTTATTATGGTGCGAAGCCAAAGCCAAATAAATAAATTAACATCTGTAATATCTCAAGGAATGCCACAATTTCTTAGTTGAGTTCGAGAGGTCACTAGCAGGGAGGGATGCTTGAATCTCTATTCCCTCGAAAGGCGATCACTGCCATTTAGATAAATCTGTGCTATGGTGGTCGAAAATCCGAATCGGAGTCCTAAAGTCCTCAGTCTTCAACGATTCTAAGGCAATTAAGGAGAAATTATATGGTACAAGCAACAGAAGCGACTCAAATCGATACCCTTTCCTTGGCTTTTTCCGTTTCTCATCAAGATATCGCCGCGACCGAAATGCGACCTTGGGGTTCGTTCACAACCCTCGAAGAAGGCATCGGTTATAAAATTAAGCGCATTGAAGTCAATCCCGGTCATCGTCTCAGCTTGCAGATGCACCATCATCGCAGCGAACACTGGATTGTTGTCTCTGGAACCGCTAGAGTGACTTGTGGCGAAGAAGAAAAGATTTTAGCGGCCAATCAATCGACTTACGTTCCCCAGTGTACTGCCCATCGCTTAGAAAACCCTGGCGTGATCAAACTGATTATCATCGAAGTGCAAAACGGCGAATATTTAGGCGAAGATGATATTATTCGCTTCCAAGACGACTACGCTCGCCATCAAGAGACGAAAAAGTAAACTTAAACTATCGTTGGTTTGTAGTTGGGTCTTAGCGCAAAAAAAGTTCGATATTATGATTCATCTGACTGAATCTGCCGAAGCCGAAATCAAACGAATGCAGGCTAGTAGCCAGCAACTTCAAAGTTACTTTCGTTTAGCAATTAAAGAAGGTGGCTGTTCTGGATGGTACTATAACTTAGAATTAAGTCAAGCAGTTCAAGCAGGCGATCGCACTTACACTATAGCAGGAATTCCAGTTCTCCTCGACTCCCAGAGCCTTCCCTATCTCGAAAATATGCGCCTCGACTATGCAGAAGACTTAATGGGAGGCGGATTTCGCTTTTACAACTCCCATACCGCTAACCCCTGTAATTGTGGACTGTCGTTTCATTTAAACCTTCAGGACAAATCGATTGAGCGTTAATCGGGTTCAAGTAAGTCCAAAGCAATTAACAGAGCTTGATTGAGTTGGGTCATTATCTCATAACTGAGGCTTCCTCGCAAGCTTAAAAGGCGAGTTTTAGCTAGAACGCGCACTTGATCTGCCATAGCGATTGAATCTCTGGTTAGTCCTCCGTTTGGGGATTGAATCAACGTCTGAGTCGGATAGATTCGTTTACCGGGTTGATAAGTCGTACAGGGAACGGCTAAAACCACCGGACTGTAAGCGTTAATAGCATCGCGGCTAACAATAATAATAGGACGAGTTCCTCCTTGTTCAGAACCTTCAACAGGTTCGAGGCGAGCATCATAGACTTCACCTCGCTTCATGCTTGAGGTTCCCCAATCTCAAAAGCTTCCCAACTAGCTGTAGCAAACTCAGATTCCATCTTTAAAACTTCTGCTTGGTATTCTGGATCTCGTGCCATTTCAGCGAGTTCCGCGTCGATTTCTGCTTGTTTTATGGCTGCTAGCTCGTGCCGGAGAGCTTGCGATACGAACTCGTTGCGACTTTTGGCTTTTCCTTGACTTACCGCCTTATCGGTGGCTTCTAGAAGTTCAGAAGGTAAAGTTAAAGTAGTCCGAACGGTTGGCTTGTTCATGATGCTTAGATTGGTGTTAAGAATGACATCAATTCAAGCATATTCTAATCAAAATTCTTGTTGTTCTACAGCTTAGTTGACACCGATACCAACTTTTCGGTATTATGGTAATTTGTCAACGTCCGTACAGCGTGAAAGGGAATTTCCCAAAACCCTGATCCAATAACCCATGCCCACCATTCAACAACTCATTCGCAACGAACGCTCAAAAATCAAGAAAAAGACCAAATCGCCTGCGCTCAAACAGTGTCCCCAGCGCCGAGGCGTTTGTACCCGTGTCTACACCACTACCCCGAAAAAACCCAATTCAGCCCTCAGAAACGTAGCTAGGGTTCGCCTGACTTCTGGGTTTGAAGTCACTGCCTATATTCCCGGAATTGGTCACAACCTACAAGAACACTCCGTCGTTCTCATTCGGGGAGGTCGGGTCAAAGATTTGCCAGGGGTACGTTATCATATTATTCGCGGTACTTTAGATGCTCAAGGCGTTAAAGACCGCAAGCAAGGACGCTCTAAATATGGCACGAAGCGCCCCAAAGCTTAATTGGCACAAAAATTGAGACGAAGACTTAAAACGTGTCCGATGTGTTTTGCATCTCACCTCAGCTTTGTGTAGTTGCTCTGTCAATTCAATAGCCTCAAGCGGATTGAATTCTTTTAGCAACTCTCAACCCACAAGGAACCCCTAAATCACGTATTTTTGACGGTTAATCCACGTTTAGTGTCAATTAAATCATAGAGGAAAATTTTAGTTATGTCTCGTCGAGGAAACGTCAAAAGACGACCGGTTCCCCCCGATCCCATCTACAATAGTTGCCTGGTTAACATGACGATTCGCCGAGTAATGAAACAAGGCAAAAAGTCTGTCGCTGCCGGCATTATGTATGAAGCTCTCAAAACCATAGGAGAAAGAACCGGAAGCGAACCCCTAGAGGTTTTTGAAAAAGCCATTAAAAATCTCACCCCGCTCGTCGAAGTTAAAGCTCGACGGGTTGGGGGAGCAACTTATCAAGTGCCGATGGAAGTCCGCTCGTCTAGGGGAACCACGCTAGCACTGCGTTGGCTAGTGCAATTTGCCCGCAATCGTGGCGGCAAGACAATGGCTGGTAAATTAGCTAATGAAATTATGGATGCGGCTAATGAAACCGGCGGAGCCATCAAACGGCGAGAAGAAACGCACCGTATGGCTGATGCCAACAAAGCGTTTGCTCACTATCGCTATTAAGTTCTCAACCAGGAATATTGGGGTCAGCAACGCCCAATCGAGGACACGAAGTCCGAAGTTGACGTGACTCTTACTGCTGCCCCAACAAATTTTCACCGAAGAAAAGTATAGAATTGTAAATAGTGCAAACTAAACAAATACTTTTAAAGATAACAAAACCCGCCAGGCAAGAACAAAGGAGGTAGCTGTGGCACGTACCATCCCACTAGAGAAAGTGCGCAATATCGGTATCGCAGCGCATATAGATGCGGGCAAAACAACAACGACTGAACGCATCTTGTTCTACACAGGAATCGCTCACAAACTGGGTGAAGTCCATGAAGGAACTGCCACGATGGACTGGATGGCGCAGGAGCAGGAACGGGGCATCACCATCACTGCGGCTGCGATTACCACCAGTTGGAACGACCACCGAATCAACATCATCGATACCCCCGGACACGTTGATTTCACCATTGAAGTTGAACGCTCCATGCGCGTTTTAGATGGGGTGGTTGCCGTATTTTGTTCAGTCGGCGGTGTGCAGCCCCAGTCCGAAACCGTGTGGCGCCAAGCTGACCGCTATCAAGTGCCTCGCATTGCCTTCGTCAATAAAATGGATCGCACAGGTGCTAACTTTTTCAATGTTTACGAGCAACTGCGAGACCGACTGAGAGCCAACGCCATTCCTATTCAAATTCCCATCGGTGCTGAAACCGGGTTCCGAGGAATTATTGATTTGGTGCAAATGCGGGCCAGAATCTACAAAGATGACCTCGGTAAAGACTTTGAAGATACCGAAATTCCTGAAGAACTATTAGAGCAAGCTCAGAAATTCCGCACCCTCTTGATCGAGGCGGTTGCTGAAACCGATGAAGAACTGCTAGAAAAATATTTAGCAGAGGAACCTCTAACCGAAGAAGAAATTAAATACGGGTTGCGTAAAGGAACGCTAGAGCGCACGATCGTTCCTACGCTCTGCGGTTCGGCCTTTAAAAACAAAGGCGTTCAACTGCTGCTTGATGCTGTGGTTGACTATCTTCCCTCGCCGACGGAAGTTCCTCCCATTAAAGGGGTTTTGCCTGACGGAACCGAAGCAGAGCGCCTGGCCTCCGATGAAGAACCCTTTGCAGCACTCGCCTTCAAAATTGCCGCCGACCCCTACGGACGGCTGACCTTCTTGCGGGTGTATTCCGGTATCCTGCAAAAGGGCAGTTACGCCTACAATGCCACCAAAGATAAAAAAGAGCGGATTTCTCGCCTGATCATCCTCAAATCGAACGACCGCATTGAAGTCGATCAATTGAGAGCGGGGGATTTAGGCGCAGCGATCGGCTTGAAGGATACGATTACCGGGGATACTCTGTGTGATGATACCCATCCCATTATTTTGGAGTCCCTGTTCATTCCCGAACCCGTCATTTCGGTTGCCGTCGAGCCGAAGACCAAGCAGGACATGGAGAAACTCTCCAAAGCTCTCCAATCGCTGTCCGATGAAGACCCCCCTTTCCGCGTCAGCACCGACTCCGAAACTAACCAAACCGTGATTGCCGGGATGGGAGAATTGCATCTGGAAATTATCGTTGACCGGATGTTGCGCGAATTCAAAGTAGAAGCGAGTGTGGGCAAACCGCAAGTCGCCTACCGCGAAACGATCCGCAAACCGGCCAAAGCGGAAGGCAAATACATCCGTCAGAGTGGAGGGAAAGGGCAATACGGCCATGCCGTTATTCAAATCGAACCGGGAGAACCCGCTAGTGGTTTCGAGTTCGTCTCTAAAATCGTCGGGGGAACGATTCCCAAAGAATACATTCCCGCCATCGAACAAGGGATTAAGGAAGCTTGTGAATCTGGCATTATTGCCGGATATCCTACAATCGACCTGAAAGTAACCCTCGTAGACGGGTCTTACCACGATGTTGACTCTTCGGAAATGGCCTTCAAAATCGCGGGATCGATGGCGGTGCGAGATGCTGTTAAGAAAGCCTCTCCCGTTATTCTAGAACCGACGATGAAGATAGAAGTGGAAGTCCCAGAAGACTTTTTGGGAGATGTCATGGGGGATCTCAATTCCCGTCGGGGTAACATCGAAGGCATGAACTCCAACGACAGCATTGCCAAAGTTGCTGCTAATGTTCCGCTAGCAGAAATGTTTGGCTACGCGACCGATATTCGGTCAAAAACACAAGGACGGGGGATTTTCTCGATGGAGTTCAGTCACTACGCAGAAGTCCCTCGCCATCTCGCAGAAACGATCGTTTCTAAAAACCAAGGGAACGCTTAATCAGTGAACAGTGAACAGTGAACAGTGAACAGTGAATAAACACTGATAACTGATCACTGATAACTGACAACTGGACAGACTGAAGCCGCAATTTTTGAAAAGGAACAATTAATTCATGGCACGCGCAAAATTTGAACGGAATAAACCCCATGTCAACATCGGCACTATCGGTCATGTTGACCACGGTAAAACAACTTTGACCGCCGCTATTACCATGACGCTGGCGGCATTGGGTCAAGCCAAAGCCCGCAAATACGCTGATATTGATGCGGCTCCTGAAGAAAAAGCCAGGGGAATCACCATTAATACCGCTCACGTCGAGTACGAAACCGAAGATCGGCACTACGCTCATGTGGACTGTCCTGGACACGCCGACTATGTCAAGAACATGATTACTGGGGCAGCGCAAATGGATGGAGCCATTTTGGTCGTGTCGGCGGCTGATGGCCCCATGCCCCAAACCCGCGAACACATCCTGCTCGCCAAGCAAGTTGGGGTTCCCAAGCTCGTCATTTTCCTCAACAAGAAGGACATGGTAGATGACGATGAATTGCTAGAACTGGTGGAATTAGAAGTTCGGGAATTATTAGATCTTTATGAGTTTCCGGGCGATGATATTCCCATTGTTGCTGGTTCTGCCCTGAAAGCTCTAGAAGCGATGACCGCCAATCCCAAAACGACCAAAGGGGACAATGAATGGGTCGATAAAATCTATGAGTTGATGGATTCGGTTGATAGCTACATCGACACCCCCGTCCGGGAAATTGACAAGCCTTTCTTGATGGCAGTCGAAGACGTTTTCTCCATCACGGGACGGGGAACGGTGGCAACAGGACGGATCGAACGCGGAAAGGTCAAAGTGGGCGAAACCGTCGAAGTGGTCGGCATCCGCAATACGCGCAGTACCACGGTGACTGGGGTAGAAATGTTCCAGAAAACCCTCGATGAAGGAATGGCGGGAGACAACGTCGGACTGCTCCTGCGGGGGATTCAAAAGGAGGATATAGAACGCGGCATGGTCATTGCCAAACCCGGTTCAATTACGCCTCACACTGAATTTGAAGGGGAAGTTTACGTGCTGACCAAAGAAGAAGGTGGCCGTCACACGCCCTTCTTCAAAAACTATCGCCCACAGTTTTACGCGCGTACTACCGACGTGACTGGAACGATCACCGACTATACTACTGACGAAGGGGATGCCGTCGAAATGGTCATGCCTGGCGATCGCATTAAAATGACTGTGCAATTGATCAATCCTATCGCCATTGAGCAAGGGATGCGCTTTGCTATTCGCGAAGGCGGTCGCACCATCGGTGCTGGCGTGGTCTCAAAGATCCTAAAGTAGGAAAAATCAACCCTAAAAAGTGACCAGCGAACAGTAATAGCTGTAAGCTGGTCATTATGTATGAATGGGGCGTTTTTTTGCCTATTGCCTCTTGCCTATTGCCTCTTGCCTATTGCCTCTTGCCTATTGCCTCTTGCCTATTGCCTCTTGCCTTTTTAAGTACCTTGACAATTAAAAACTATGTCTACTCTTTCTCAATCCAAAATTCGCATTCGCCTGAAAGCCTTTGATCGCCGCTTGTTGGACACCTCCTGCGAAAAAATTGTCGATACGGCTAACCGCACCGATGCAACCGCCATCGGCCCTATTCCTTTGCCCACCAAACGAAAAATTTATTGCGTCCTGCGATCGCCACACGTCGATAAAGATTCGCGAGAACACTTTGAAACGCGAACCCACCGCCGCATTATTGATATCTATCAGCCTTCTTCCAAAACCATTGATGCTTTGATGAAACTGGACTTACCGGCTGGGGTAGAAATTGAAGTTAAACTCTAAATTAAAAACGGCTTTTGCCTAAAAGCGATATCAGTGCGTTGCTCAACAGGCGGTAACGCACTTTTTTGGCATTAACCCACACACCGATCTTTCAGGTTTTCACCATAAAATGTGCTTTTTGCTACAATTTTGTGCCAGTTTTGTCAATCTTAGGTAAGTTGAACAAGTTATACACGATCGCTAACAGCATCTTTAGCATTTATGATTTAGACTTGGATTCATAATGTTAATTTTGTCTGAGTAGCCAATCTCAATCGCCCGGAGGGTAGAGCAATGACCTTTGACAAGCTGCAACAGACCTACCAAGAACAATTGGTTAAAGCAGGGGTTTCTCCCCAAAAAGCTGAACAAGCGGCCAAAGGCTTGAGTCTGAGAGAGCTTCAGTTAATTAGCGAGATTTGGCAAGATTGGGGGGATGTTTTTTCGCGGATTAACTTGCGATTGTTGCCATAAGCTTCTCAAGTATACAGAAAAATATTTATAGCTTATTCAACACCCCCTTGGTGTTCGCATTCAAATCCGGTTTGATTCCAGGCATTTAGGTCAACCTCAGCTAAATTGGTCACCCTAAAACAAGGCGGCCCAATCAACTGGCTAAACACAGCCCAAATTAAACTGCGGGTGACATCTAATCGCGTTTTCCAGACAAATTCTCGATTCCCAGGAATTCCCATTTCTGGGACAGTTTCGAGTTCGACAGCTATGCCTCTACTCCCTAAATGAATTTGCCCTAGCCACTTAGCTCTTGGTAAATGACTTCCAGAAGTGACAAGTTTAACCTTGTGAACGCCCCATCGACTGAGAATCGGAACCCCGAAAAAAAAGTTATCAAAGGTCGAATTGGCGCAGTTTTCTAGCCAAATCTTGGCAAAAGGTGCACCTTCTCGTTGAAATATGCGCCAAATGCAGGGGTCTTTTGACCCTTGAGAAATGAGAATAGGTAATTCGGGAAACTCTTTGGCTAGCTGGGCAGCATAAATTTCCCGCCGAATACTTCCTCCTAAAACAAAAATGGCATCAACCGATTTATCCTGGTTAGCCGGAAGTTTAACCATCAGGTTGAATAGAAGATTGATCAGGACAATTCCCAAACAAGCGACGGCTAGTAGATTGAAAAACTTTCGCCGCCGTTTTTGCGCTAGACGGCTTTTTAAATCGAGTTTTGGCATTTTCGCTGAGCGATTGAGAGACTACACGTAACTTTAAGGTTGCTGTTCTTCTTGCTTCAGTTTAAATTCAGCTAACAAGGCTTTCACTCGTTGCTGAACCTGGCGGTGTCTGAGTACCCCTTCGTAAGCGTAACGATTGAGATTTTGCCTGACAATCGCGAATTCTAAGTAGCGGACGCGATCACCCGTATCGGGGTGAGTTGACAGCCAAGCAGGAGAGTTAGGGTCTTCAGCTTCTGCTACCAAAGTTACCATCAAGTTTCGCACACCATCAGACGCATAATCACTGCTTGCCAGCAGGCGCGTTCCAAACAAATCTGCCTGTTGTTCCATCTCGCGGCTGTAATTGAGAACCAATAAATCCCCCGTCAGTCCGCCAACGTAGGGAAGGTATTGCGTAAGATTGACTGTCAATGCGCCCTGAGTCATTTGTTGGAAGCCGTGAGAGAGTACCGCGTGGGCAAGTTCGTGGGACAGCAACCCGGCTAATTCCGCTTCCGAGTGGGTTTTGATGATCGCACCCGCATTGACAAAAACCTTGCCTCCTGGCAGAGCAAAAGCATTAAGCCGTTCGTCCATCACCACGTAAAATTCATATTGAAAATCATCGCGCCCGGCAACCGCAGCCAGTTTTTGACCGATAGCGCTAACGTAATCCACCACACCGGGGTCTGTGAGCATAGGGAGTTCTTGTTTGAGTCCGGCACTGAAGCGATCGCCAATAGCTGACTCTCCTTGCATCAGTAGGATGCTCGTCTCGACCGCAGAAAGCGGCCCCCAAAGGTTTCCCGTTAAAGCATAGCCCAAACCACCAATAACCGCGTTGCCAATCGCATTCCAAGTCATTTGCGATCGCAGTGCGTCTTGATAGCGAGCGAGATTGGTATCAGCAATCGACTCAAACTCAGCCGCTCGAAAGTGATCGGGGTTAAAAAGAGCAAACTGACGGGCGCTTAGAGAGGCTTCCAACCAATTTTCCCTTGCTTCATCGGCTTCAATTTGGGCTTTGACGAGCGGGGCTTCATTCGGGTAGCGAGCGACGGCTTCCCGCAGTACCGTTAAAGCTTCGTCGGTTTGGCCATTCTGTTTGAGGGTATCGGCATAGTGTAGATGACCTGGAATAAATTCGGGATACTGTTCTACCAAGAGTTTGAGCGAGGTGAAGCGTTTGCTAGGGTAAATTTCCTCACTTAAGCTTACCTGATACAGCCGCCAGTATACACCACCGCCAGGAAGCAGGTAGGCAGCATCATAAATGGGTTCGGGGATGAGTTCGCGGTTGAGTTCACTTTCGGCGGCAAAAGGAGTTTTGGCTTCTCGATAGAGTCGTTCGGCCAGCCAGGTATCGCCACAACGATAGAGGTAGTCCGCTTTCGCTATCGTCTGAAAACGGGCAATTTCTTCGGCAGAAGGTGCTGTTTCTGTGGGAATTTCTTCAGTTTCCGGCGGCTTTGGGGATAGAGAACTGGCTTGAGTCAAAAGAGAGGGGGAATCATGCCCAGCGATAGTATCCGCTCCCCCAGACGGATCTAACCCTTCAGGCAGGCGATCGCAATTGATTGCCCTATCCAGTTGTGTTTGCTGTGTTATGGGCGCAGGTTCAGTATCGGTGGAGTCTGGGTTAGCAATTGAAGGAATCTCGTCTGGCGGCGCTTGTAAATCGGCAGCATTGGGTTGCTCAGTCAGGGTGAGGGTTGAAAGAGCAGGATCTAAAGCTTGTTCTGAGAACGTCAGCGAAGATAATGGCAAGCTCTGGGCAAGGCTGTTAGGTACGTTCAACCACAATCCCATACTCACCAACAGAAATTTCCAGAGATGTTTCATTTCAACTGTACCCTTAAGAATTACCAGAAATGATACGCTATGCAAGAAACTTTTATCTCAATATTCGATTGATGTCTACTGTTACGGTTTCTGTTCCTGCAACAACGGCGAATCTGGGGCCGGGATTTGACTGCATCGGTGCCGCCTTAACGCTTTACAATCAGTTTCAGTTTACTCTCCTTGAAGGAAAAAATACACTCACGCTGACCGTAAGTGGAACAGAAGCCGATCGCGTCAGTAACGACTCCACAAACCTCCTCTATCAAGCTTTTCTCAAATTTTACCAACATCTCAACCAAACGCCTCCTAGCGTTGCCATTCACATTATCCTTGGCGTTCCCTTGGCCAGAGGGTTAGGCAGTTCAGCGACGGCGATTGTCGCGGGATTGGTGGGGGCTAACCAATTCGCTGGATCTCCTTTATCTATACCGGAGATGGGGGAACTGGCGATCACCATCGAAGGTCATCCCGATAATGTCATTCCTGCCTTACTGGGTAACTGTCAGCTATCCGTGAATGTGGAGGAAAAATGGCAAATTTGCCAAATTCCTTGGTATCCTGAAGTTATTCCTGTTCTGGCAATACCTGACTTTGAACTGTCTACCGCAAAAGCGCGTTCTGTCCTGCCTCAACAAGTTAGCCGTAGCGATGCTATTTATAATATGGCTCACTTGGGGTTACTGATTCGGGGATTGGAAACCGGACGAAGCGATTGGTTGAAAACGGCGATGGAAGATAGGCTACACCAACCCTTTCGCGCTAGCCTCATTCAAGGTTACGAAGCGGTTAAAACGGCAGCTATAGCGGCGGGTGCTTATGGGGCGGTTATTAGTGGGGCGGGCCCGACTTTACTGGCTTTAACGTCTCCGGTTCGACAAGAGGCTGTTGCAGAAGCCATGCAGGATGCTTGGAGGCGCGAAAGCGTTGGAGTCGAGGTGCGATCGCTGTCTATTGACTCCCAAGGCGCGACAGTGACTGTTAATTGAGTATTATTATTCGTTAGTTTATATGCAGTAAGATAGGGGGAAAAGCCAAACCCCTATTATTTCGTCACTGTATAGCTCAGTCGTGTCGCGCTAATCACTGAATAAGAGAGTAGCACAATGGTAGCCGTAACCGAGTCAGACCTTAAGGAGTTAAAAGATTTAATTCAAGCACAGACAGCACAGTTAACTGTTATGCAACAGAATATTACCGATTTACAAAAGAATGTGACCGATCTACAAAAGGATGTTGTTGATTTAAAATTCAGCAATGAAAGGATTGAGGCGACATTACAGAGTCAACAGCTACTTATTCAGAAAATCCCTGATTTAGCTGAGAAAGTAGGGGAGCTAAAGAATTGGAGGACGCGATGTCGGAGGTTTCCTCCGACATTCCAGCCGTCCGTGAAACAAATTGGCTTGGTGTTTGTGAGTGCTGTTGTTAGTTCGATCTTCAGTGGCACAATCGGCGGGATCATTGGTTGGTTGATTAGAGGCCCAAAAGTTTGAGAGTTAACTATAATGATATCTGATCGCCTCATTGTTCCGTTAGACGTACCGAATTTAGAAAGCGCGATCGCTCTTCAGTTATAGCAAAGCTCAGATTAATTTTTTGAGATCTAATATAAAATCAGAATTGTATAGAAGCTGAATGTCTTTTGTGAATGAGCAATGGCTCAATCTTGTCAATCGTGCAGTTCACCTACCACCCTATCAATATTCTAGGGGCAAACATTGCAGAGGTAACTCAGAAGATGAACGCCAAAAAAATAGCATGAATAATCGTCCTAGTCAATTTTTATATTCACTGACAGTTGATGATATTAAGGAATTGGAAAGGCAAACTTTCTTACAAGGTGAAGTGATAGACAAGGAAACGGGAACTTACCATGCTTACAAACAGTTCTCTGAACCCATCGGTTATTGTAACGGACAAGAAGCTTATTGGCTTAGAGCAGAATTAACTGATGCTTTTAGCGAGCAACCAACGATTCATTCTCATCCTCGACTACAAGGCAAGACATAAAAGCTTATGTATCATAAACTTATTCCCTTAAAAATTCCTAGTGGCTGGGTTGTTATTCATAATACTTTTGGTGATGAAGAACCCAAAATTGAAGATGGAACAATTATTAATGATGAATTTTATAATGAGAATTTACTTTCAATTGAACAAATGTATTTTGATGGACAAAATTGGCAGATAAATCCTCAAGGATACATACTGGATTTGGGCTGGTATCCTGAAGCTAATCCTGAAGGTTGCTATCGTTTGACTTTGTTAAAAAGCAATTGGGAAAATATTATTGCTGAAGTAGAATCAAAAAAGCATGAAGTGATTCAATATTTTATTAAACGCTGTTTTAATTTAATTCTTCAAGGCATTGAAGAGAGACAAATAGCTGAATTGATAACTCAAGATTTGGAAAAAGCTAAACCTTTTGGTAAATATGTTACGATTCAACTGTAATCAAGCCCAGTCAATTGCCTAAATGATATCCGATCGCCTCATTGTTCCGTTAGACGTACCGAATTTAGAAAGCGCGATCGCTCTTTTAGATACTCTACCTCAAGTCAGCTTTTGGAAGGTAGGACTCGAATTATTTGTGGCAACGGGGCCAGCTATTCTTAAAATACTTACTGAGCGCGAAAAACGGATCTTTCTCGACCTCAAATTTCACGATATACCCAATACAATTGCAGGTGCGTGTCATTCGGCCAGTCAATACAAGGTCGATTTGCTCACCCTCCACGCCAGCGCAGGACGCAAAGCCTTACAAAGTGCCGCAGAAGCCGTAAGCCACTTGCAATCACGCCCTCAGTTACTTGCCATTTCCCTGCTAACCAGTATCAACTCACGGGAGTTAGCCTTCGACTTGAAAATCCCCTTAGAACTGCCAGAATATGCTTTACAAATGGCACTATTGGCACAGGAAACCGGAATAGATGGAGCAGTATGTTCGCCGCAGGAAGTCAGTCAACTAAGGCAATTTTGCCGACCAGATTTCCTCCTTGTCTGTCCGGGAGTACGTCCGAGTTGGTCAGAAAGCGGAGACCAGCGACGGGTAATGACCCCCGTGCAAGCGATACAATTAGGGGCAGATTATCTTGTGATTGGCCGTCCGATTACGGCAGCCGAAGATCCTGTAGGAGCATGGGAGCGAATTTGCGAAGAATTAGCTACAGTTGCTTAAAATTCAGTATTTTTGGGGGATTAGTTGCCGCGATCGCACTTCTCCCTTATGGATGGGTTCGCAGTCAAGAAGAACGTCAACCTAACGCTTGTGCTTACGATGTAGAAACCCTCACCAGTTGGATGCTGGCAGATTTACCCAGTTACGCCAATCGAGTCATTCAACGCAGTAGACGGACAGAAAACTCTCTCTACAGTTACGTCATTATTACTGGAAAAGCGGAATTTGAGCCTATAGCATTTACTTATCTGCAATACCAACCCGTTCTGATAGATACTGCTCAACAGGTCTTTTTTACGACCTTAGAACGCCAGTACAGTACCGCCAGGGCTACTGATTTACAGAATTATTATTGGCTATTTTTGACGCAAACATCAGAAGGATGGCGCTTAGTCATGCTATTTTCTCAATTAGCGTCTCTTGAGCCAGGGACTGTACCGTTACCGCCTCAAGATGCCACTAATGGGGCTATTGGACAGGCAATTGCGTTGTGGTTGCGCGATTGTCGAGCAGGAGTATTGTCAGTTCAAAAGACAAAATGAATCATTAAAACTTACAATTAAATAAAGCTTGGAGAACGACAGAATGGATCATAAACCCACAGTATTAATACTCGGTGGAAGGGGAAGAATTGGCAGTAGCGTCGCTCAGGATATTGCTAACTATACCAATGCACAAATTATCGCTACTGGACGGCAAATCAATTCATCTAGCTCAGCTAACTCAGCCATTAAATTCGTTACTTTAGACTTAGTAAATACCGATAAATTACGCCAACTCATTCAAGATTGTGATCTCGTTATTCATTGTGCTGGCCCCTTTCACTATCGAGATGAAATGGTTTTAAAACTTTGCATTGCCGAAAAAGTGAATTATATTGATGTCAGCGATCATCGCTCTTTTTATCAAAAAGTTATCCAATATCGACAAGAAGCAAAAGAATCAGGGATTACAGCCATTTTAAATACGGGGGTATTTCCTGGTATATCTAATAGTATGGTGCGTCAAGGCGTGGAACAATTAGATAGAGCCGAAAAAATCCACCTCAGTTATGTGGTTGCGGGTTCGGGGGGAGCAGGATTGACGGTCATGCGAACGACTTTTTTGGGGTTGAGAACTCCCTTTGAAGCTTGGATTGATGGACAGTGGCAGACGGTTGAACCTTACACGCAACGAGAGGTAATTAAGTTTCCTAAACCCTACGTTAGAGCCGGTGTTTATTGGTTTGATATGCCAGAAACTTATACCTTTGCTGAATCTTTCCCGGTTAATACTGTCATTACAAAATTTGGTTCTGTTCCTGATTTTTACAATCGTTTAACGTGGATAACGGCTCATGTTTTTCCTTCCTCTTGGACTAAAAGTCCTCAAGGAATTGAGTTTTTTGCTAACGTGGGTTATAACATGACTTCTGTTACTGATAAATTGAGTGGGATTGGGGTAGCCATGCGAGCCGAAATTACCGGAGAGAAAGCAGGAAAATCGGCTAAGTATTATGCGACAATGGTACATCAAGATACTGCTTTTGCTGCTGGATGTGGAACGGGAAGTGTTGCTCAATTGCTATTAGAAGGAAAACTAAATCAACCTGGAATTTATCCGGTAGAACAAGTATTGCCAACACCTTTATTTGAAACCGCAATGTCCAGTCGAGGAATTAAGCTAGAACATCAGATGGTTGAATAAACTTTTTGCATCAAATCGGGGAAAGAAAGGAAAAATTAACATCTTTACTCCTCACTCATTTGAAGTTGATGCCAGTGAAATTGCTGCTTGCGATCGCCTAGAAGCGCGTCATCCAGATAGAGCAATAAGTCCGTCTATAATCAAAAATAGGTAAAATCACAACAAATGTATGCCAGTTGTTTCAGCTAAGTCTTACGTAGAGTATCGAAACGAGGCTTATTGGGTTGAAGGAACTCGGATTTCCCTAGACTCTGTTGTTTATGCCTTCCGAAATGGGTTATCACCTGAAAGCATTGTTCAGTCTTTTCCCTTGCTAACACTTGAACAAGCTTATGGTGCAATCACCTTTTATCTAGCCAATCGTGCTGAAATTGATGCTTACCTGGAAGCCGAGGAAATAGCCTTTGATATCATGCCCCAACCGCTACAAACCACTGATCCTGATTTATACAACAAACTTATGGCAGCTAAAGCAGCAAAACAGCAAGTAAGCTTGTGAGTGTTCGTTATCAGGCTGACGCTGATTTAAATCAGGCAATCGTAACAGGGGTTCTACGGCGAGAAGCCACAATTGACTTCAAAACTGCCTTTGCTGCTGGGTTGGAAGGTGTTAAGGATTCAGAAGTATTGGCGATCGCAGTGCAACAACAGACGTATTCTCGTCAGTCATGATCGCAAGACGATGCCATCAGAGTTTGCTACGTTTATTAGCAGTCATCAAAGCTCAGGTGTTATCATCGTCTCCAGAAAGTTACTGATCGAAGTCGTCATCGAGGAGTTGCTGTTGATTTGGGCAGCGTCCAGTGCCGAGGAGTGGGTAAATCGCATTGCAAAGCTACCTCTTTGACGGCAGGCTAACAATTTATCAATACTCTCTTAGTCTTCAAGCTGCTTAGCTGAAACTTCTACCGCTTCTACGTCAATCGTCCCAGGTGGGGTGAGGCGTTGGAAGTGTCCCCCCTCAACTTTCAAGGGTTCGCCACAATTAGGACAACGACATTCTGTGCGGTTAAATCCAGTAAATTCATAGTTACAAACAGGACATTGGTCTTCTGCCAAATTTCGCTTTACCCACCACTGGAAGGCAAAGACTGCGAGGACTGGCGTTAGAATCAGCAACGCTAGCAAGATGAGAAAGCCATTGACAACCCAACCCAAACCAATCGACCCCAACAACAAACCTACCAATAACAACGTTAACAGACAGCCTAAGCCAGAGTCATTCATCGAGGCCAGTTTAGCAAAATGATTGTTCACGACACTCTCCTAGGTTATCCAATTGTCAGTAGATTTCTTGGCTGAAGTCGGGAACAGAAAACAGAGAACGTGAACACAATAGGTTAAACCTAGTTTTTTCTATGCTAGTCCATCTTGTTCGCCAAACAATCATCAATCCCAAGTCTCGCCAAAACGCTCGCTGTAGAATACCTT
>JBGTNM010000184.1:0-4577 GCA_041743025.1 Microcystaceae cyanobacterium | reverse complement strand
AGGATCTTTACTCAAAATACAAGTTATTGACTGTATTTCCATACAATTCAGAAAGGTTTCAGGGCCAAGGAGTTTTAAATGATGATCGCATTGGCAGGCAGGTAATAGTACTTTTTGGTGATTCCCGCATTAGAGAGTGGACTTCTTTTTCAATTGATAACACAGATTATCTAAGTTTAAATCGTGGCGTTGGCGGTGAGACAACTGTACAACTGAAGTTGCGTATCGAAGAAGATGTTATTGCCCACTCACCAGATATTGTGGTGATTCAAGCTGGTATTAATGACCTGACAACAATAGGACTTGCTCCCGCAAATAGTGAAGAAATCAAATCCGAGGTTGAGCAAAACATTCGGGAGATGGTGCGAATACTTCTCGATAATAATATTAAAGTCATTTTAACAACCATTATTCCTCCAGCAGAGCCTAGCTTGTTGCGAAGAATCGTTTGGAATCCATCCATAGATAGCGCTGTCTCAGAACTTAATCAGACCCTCAGGGAAACCTATAGTAATGAAAATGTATTGGTTCTCGATATCCACAAAGCCTTGCAAGACGAGAAAGGCAAATGGAAAGAAGGCGTCAACAAAGATACTTTGCATATGACAGAGAGGGGATACGAAGAGATGAATTTAGTATTGAAGGAATCGCTAAAAAGTTTTCAATAGTTAAGCTTCGATGCAAGTTATGCCGTCAAATAGTAGCATTCTCGATCTTCCTAAGTTTCCCCTTTGTAGGGAAGAAGCTAAGTATACAAGTTAATGGTTAGTATTATTCTTGGGCGACTATAGGTTTAGTCGATTGATTCGGATAATCACGTCATTTAACAGGTTTTTATATCAGCCATGCTCTTTAATTCTTTCGCCTTCTTTATATTCTTCTGCTTATTTTATTCTCTGTACTGGAAGCTTGGAAGCAAATTCAAGCTTCAAAATATTTTAATTCTTTGTGGAAGCTATTTCTTTTACGGCTGGTGGGATCCTCGCTTTCTTATCTTAATTATTCTTTCTACTGTCACCGACTACATTTCCGCTTTGGGTATTGTCGGCAGGAAAGTTGATCTAAAGTACATATCAGTATTCCTACTCCTGAGCTCGGTTTTGCTTAATTTAGGAAACCTAGCCGAAGCAAAATGGATAATACCTCTGGTTGTTGTTTACCTGATCACTTTTTGGTCATTGCAAAAGATATTTTCAAAAGTCGATAAAAGAAGCCGAAGGAACGCTTGGCTGGCGATCAGTATGATATTCAATTTAGGCATGCTTGGATTCTTTAAGTACTTCAATTTTTTCGCCGATTCTCTTTACCAACTAGGCAGTACATTCGGCCTGAGTATCAACGAATTTACTTTGTCAGTTATTCTACCAGTAGGCATCTCTTTTTATACTTTTCAGACCATGAGCTACACCATAGATGTATATCGTGGCCAATTGAAGCCAAGTCGTAAGTTCATTGAATTTTCAGCCTATGTTGCTTTTTTCCCCCAGCTTGTAGCAGGCCCTATTGAGAGGGCTAAGCATCTTCTGCCCCAATTCATGAAGCCACGGTCCATAACACGAAGTGATTTTAATGGGGCTCTCTGGCTCTTTATGTGGGGGCTTTATAAAAAGGTAGTCATTGCTGACAACTTGGCAAAAATATCAGATGAGATTTTCCTAAATCCCATAGTTAAATCCAGTGGCGATTTAGTCGCAAACGGTGAATTAGTGGCTGCTTTAATAGCCTTCACGTTTCAAATTTACTGTGATTTTTCTGGCTACAGCGATATGGCGATCGCTCTTGCCCGTATGCTTGGGTTTGATTTCATGGAAAACTTCAATGTCCCTTACTTTGCTAAGACGCCCTCTGATTTTTGGCGGCGATGGCACATTAGCCTTTCTACTTGGTTGAGGGATTATCTCTACATACCGCTGGGGGGAAATCGCTCTACACCAATCGTTACCTACCGCAATTTGATGATCACCATGGTCTTAGGCGGCTTATGGCATGGTGCGTCCTGGTTATTTATTTTGTGGGGTGCATTCCATGGCGTTATTCTCTGCGTGTACAGACTACTAAATGTAGATAGATGGCTACATAGAAGAAACGGTACAGCCTTAGTTAAATTTTTTCAGGATTTATGTCTGATAGCTCTTATGTTTTTGCTAACTTCATTTAGCTGGCTGTTGTTTAGAGCTGAGAGCTTGGAGACAGTTGGGGTATTCTTGCAGGGAATTATGCTGTTCCCGCTCAGCTTTATCTCTTCAGGCGATGACATTAGGGCTCTACATAACGTTTTCTTTTACATTTTGCCATTGATTCTGCTAGACACTATTCAGTTCACCACAGGATACCGATTTCCCTATGAAAAACTGCCCCGATACGTTAGCATACATCTGCAAATGTTTGTGGTTTTTTCGATCATCGCCCTGTCATCACAAGGTGGGGGTGATTTTATCTACTTCGACTTCTAAATTTTTGAGTGTAGCTTGTGCGCCATTAGAAATTAGGCTAACCGATCACTGCGTGTGTCAGGTTGTGCAACTAGCCGACTTCTGATGCCCTAGTTCAAACTGTGAGAAGTTTCTAAAAATATGACTTAACTGTTTTTACTACTTGTTTATATGCTCAGGATAATGGAATTTTCAGGCCCATTGTTCTATTGCTAAAATCCGGATTTTTGTTCGTGCTGAAGCAGTAAACTCCTAGATTTTTTTCCAAATTCTCTATATCTATCAGGTTTACCTATCATGCCTAAGAGAAAAACGCTTAGATATTTTTTCACATTACCTTTTGCTGTAGGTTATATCCTTCTTTTTGGGGAGGCTTTTATTCGTATTCTGAGCCCAGAGGCACTGATACCTAGGTACGTGACGGGCTCAGATTATGGCATTCGCATGAATAGGCCAAACTCAGAATTTTGGCACAAAACCACTGAAACAACAGCAAAGATTCAGTATAACTCGCAAGGAATGCGTGCTAAGCAGGATTTTGACTATCAGAAAGATACTCAGTGCAGAGCAGTTTTGCTAGGCGATTCTTTCTTCGCGGGATTTGAAGTTAACTTTGAGGATACTTTTGCCTATCAGCTGCAAAAGACCATGGCAGAGCAAAATTTAGATTGTGAAGTGATAAATCTAGCTGTCAGTGGGTTTGGCACCGCAGAATCTTTAATAGCCCTTCAGGAAGAGGGGCTTAAATATTCACCGGACATGGTAATTTTGCAATGGCATAGGACTGACCTGAAGGACAATGTACGTGCAGGCTTATTTGGTCTCGATGACGCAGGCAATCTTGAAAGAGTAAAGGACTCTTATTTGCCTGGTGTGGAGATTGCTGATCGACTCAACAGTATGGGTGGATATCGATTTTTGATCGAAAACTCTCAACTCTACGCATTTGCGCAAGAAACTATCGCCAAGAAAGTTAAAGCAGCGTTGGTTGCGTTAAAGTCAAACCCTACTGAAAATAATAAGCCCGATAATGACATCGAAACGGCAGATGATGAGCTAGGAGATGCTGCAGAATTTGCAGCATCAAATTCTGGGCAGGAAAAGCTTGCCTATGCAGAAGAGCTGAATATAAAATTAATGCGCGACGCCAAGGCTATCGCTGAATCCCATGGGGCAAAATTCTTTGTGCTAGAAATTCCCAATGCTGTAGATGAAACACGGTTTTCTAGCTCTGCGGATTTCTTGACTGAGGACATCCGCGAAGATCTTAACTTCTTCACCCCTTTAGATTTCTTCCATGAAGTTGCACAAACGGATGAAACAACATATTTTCGAGGAGGTCACTACCATTTAACACCGTTGGGTAACAGGCAATTGACTGATTACTTTATGGGTCAGCCTTTAGTCAAAGAGGCCATTAACGGCATGGCCGTTAATGCAGAAGTCATACGGGGTCGGGAGAGTCAACAAGCGGAACTTCCTTAGTAAAGTTTGAGGTTCAGCGACGCTCCGGACCTATTGCTCGAGCATTAGATATCCTGTTGTAAGTAGTGTGCAAAGCGTAGAATTCAGCCAAGGGCGACTATCTGCTCAACTGTTCTGCCCAACTGGTGTTCGCCTACTCACTCTGCTTCAGCGTTTGTCTCTGTGCTTATGTCCTTTCCTCCTTACCACTGCTGTCGGTAATGGTGCTCGACGTAGCGCTTGATCTGGCGGGCCATGCGGCGAATACCTTCTTTTTCATCGCGGCGTATGAAGGGGAGAAATAGCTTGGAAAGCACGCCCGAGATGCGTTCCTGGTGGATATATTTAGTGCGGTTGGCGCCAACGTCTTCTAGCTCGAACACGTGCTCGCTTTTAAAGCCGGGGCCTTTAGAAAGCCACCGCAGGCAGTGGTTGGGCTGTACTAGCAGAATGCGAGGCTGAAACTCGGTTTCGTCTTCTCCTTCGAGGCGGCGCAGGGCGAGGAAGATTTCGCCCCCTGGTTTGATCGGCAGGTTGGGGTCGCAATCGTAGAGAAAGGTATTCCAGCGGTGCCATTCTTCTTTGCGCACCAGGGCGTCCCACACGGCAAAGCGGGGGGCGTTGATGGTGACTTCGCTGTAGAGGCTGGGCATGGCGGTGAGGGGTAGCCAGAAGGCGCTA
>JBGTNM010000183.1:0-26780 GCA_041743025.1 Microcystaceae cyanobacterium | reverse complement strand
CTCTTTTTTAAATTTACAAGAGAACTTATCCTGAATATTAATTCAGGAGAAAAGGCAAATTTTAGGTAGGGTTAAATTAGTTTAGGGCAAGCTTTTAAAATTTGCTATTATACCATAAAAAACTTTTGCAAGAGGTCTATTCTTTGTTAGCAGATGCAGATCTTAAAAGCTTCAAAGCAGATGAATATTTCCCCCAATCTAAGGTACTCAATAAAGCGACTGAAGAACTAAAACCCCTGCCTGAAGCAATTCCCACCATCAAAGGTCAAATTATCCTGCAAGGAGAGTCGGGATTAGGCAAATCGATGTTTGTACGCCACTTAGCCAAGCAATCTCAACGTATTCTCGTCTATCTCCGCGCCGACAGATGTACTCAAGGCGTTACTGAAGGGATTCAAAAGAAACTGCACGGACAAACCCAAGACCCTGATTTTTTGCGTAACCTAATCTATAGTGGGGCGATTGATATCTGTATCGACGGATTGAATGAAGTCACCGCCGACACCCGTGCCAAAATTACCGAATTTGTAGAAAGTTACTTCAAGGGCAATATTATTATGACCACTCAACCCCTAGAATGGCGACCTCCCGCAACGGCAAGTTTTTGTCTTTTACAACCCTTGGAAGACTCACAGATTCAGGAATTCTTGTTATTGCGATCGCCCGAAAATAGGCAAGTCCCCCTTTTTAAGGGGGATGACGAAGGCAGGGGGATCGGGGATTTAGGGGGATCAAAAGATAAGAGATCCCCCCTCAGTCCCCCCTTTCTAAGGGGGGAAGCAATAAAAAAGGTTGCTTTGCAACCAGAAGATGCAGACTATCAAACTCGTTGCGAAAAGTATTTAAAGGAAGCACTACGGGAAGACCAACCCAAAGATGAACTAGACATCGCCAAGCGCATTCTCTCTAACCCGATGGATCTAACGATTGTTGCTCAAATGATTCAAAACGGACAATATCCCGATTTATTCCACCTCCAACAACAGCAATACACCTTAGATGGCGAAAGACTATCAAAGCAAACACCAGCAAGACTTTCCCCTCAAACCCTTCTCAGAAACCGTCTATCAGATGCGCCTCGGCGATGAAGTTGCCCTACCTGCCAGTGAATATTATGAGGAGTTGCAATGCCTCGAAGCTCATAAAATGGTCATCTGTCAGCAGTCAGTAGATGTCGAAAATAACCCCACCAGAGAATGGAAGTTCCGCCACGACAAAATCCTGGAATATTTTATCGTTCAAACCTTTTTAGGGAAAGATAACGACAGACCGAGTATACACATCGCTGACCCGCGTTTTCGGGGTGTTTACTTTCTTTTAGCTATTCTATTGCCTCTAGATGCCGCCTTTGATTTGCGAGAAGAACTAATCCAGTACGCCGCCGATACCCACAATAATACAGTCAGTAACAAATTTGTCCGCTTACTGCGATCTCGTAACTGATGAATGTTACCTATAGTAGGGTGGGCATCGCCCACCACTAGTCGCTTACGCACTGATTAAAGTAGGTACTGGGATAGCTGCCACGTCCACAGAAGTGTACAATTTACCTAACTGTAGGGCAACGCCATCCCAACTAAATAGCGTTTCCACGCGATTACGAGCAGATTTCCCCCATTTCAGTCGCTCTGCCGGATGGGAGAGAATGCGATCAATGGCATGGGCAAACGCCTTTTCATCTTGCGGCGGACACAGTATTCCTGTCTTGTTAGAAACCACCGTAAACTGCAACCCTCCTACATCAGAAGCCACCACCGGAACCCCTGATGCCATTGCCTCGATAGCAACCAATCCGAAAGGTTCGTAGTGACTAGGAACGACGCAGACATCCGCCGCGCCGTAGTAGTAAGGCAATTCCTCATGACCGACTTGTCCGGGGAAGCTGGTAAAAGGACGCAATCCCAATTCATCGACGATACCCTCAATGCGTTCTCGTTCGATGCCGTCACTCTGTCCGGGGCGAGATCCTCCAACAATCATCAGTCGGATGTCAGCCAATCCAGGGAAAATAGAGTGTTTCATGGCCCGCACAAGCGTTTCAATCCCCTTGCGCTTGTCGAAGCGTCCCACATAGAGAACGACTAAACTAGATTTGGGAATGCCCAATTTTAGGCGAGCTTGCGAGGGAGAAACCGACCCAAATCGCTGAATATCGGTTCCGCAAGGAATAATTTGAATGTTACCTTTCGCCGAAACTAATTGTCTCATGTGTGCTTTCTCTTGCGGACTGGTGGCAACGATACAGTCTGCGGTTTCTAAACAAGCTTTTTCAACGGCTAGGCGCGTTTTGGCAATCTTAGGAATGTCGCTAATAGACTGATATTTAACTGCACCTAAAGAATGATAAGTATGAATTTGCTTGAGGGATTGCTGTTTTTTGAGGCTCATTCCCACCCAAGCAGACAGCCAGTAATTAGTATGGACAATTGAATAATGAATGCCGTTATTACTTTGAAATTGCCGCAATTTAGCGACAAACTCCGGCAAATGGTTGAATAGCTCATCTCTGGGCACAAAAGCTTCTGGCCCCGCAACAAGTCGAATAGTACGGCAATTGGGGCTGTGTTGGACAATGCTGCTTTGCGCTGCCTCCGATTTGCGGGTAAACATATCCACTTGCCACCCCTGTTTGGCTAGGGCTTCACCGACGTGACGGACATAGACGTTCTGACCGCCGGCTTCTTCTTTACCGATCTCAGCCGCAGGGTCACCGTGAACCGAAATTAACGCAATACGCTTGTTGCTTTCCATTTTCGTTGGTTAGAACTCAATAGATTTTTAAAAAGTAGTGATAATCACGCTAAAAAAGCTGTTTTTGCTAATTTTTCCACTTTTATTCGGTGATTGAGTAAGGCTAGCTCTTATTAAAGTGAGCTTACTTAGAACTTTAACGGGCTGAAGCAAGCTCTTTCATCAGCCTGTAAGCGTAATTTAAAATTAAAAAATTGGATTTTTTACTACTCCCTTTGATGGAGAAAAGTTGTTATTCTATAGTTAGAATTATAGTTAGATTAATGCAAAATGTCAAGAAAAAGCACTCAAAATAGTGTTGAAAAATTGCCTCGAAAGCTGCGACTTAACGCAAAACAACCGCAGAAACTAACCGTATTTGATAACAAGTTAACTGATAACTGATTAGGCTACACTGTAGACGGACTTTGCTCTAAGGCTGGAAAAATAAACCCCTTGAACCAAAGCACGACTCAACGCCAACTCAGGATTTCTCTGATTGTTAGCGATCTCTCCAGCAAAGGTGCAGGACGCTGGGGAGGGGCTATTCGT
Organism: Microcystaceae cyanobacterium; assembly: GCA_041743025.1. Lineage (GTDB taxonomy): Bacteria > Cyanobacteriota > Cyanobacteriia > Cyanobacteriales > Microcystaceae > JBGTNM01. The sequence goes on along the minus strand of JBGTNM010000183.1, from coordinate 23,498 downwards.
CCTTTTTTACTCGCTCAAGCCTTACAAACATTAGGCCATCAAGTCAAAATGTTCGGACTGGCTTACGATGAGGATAGCAGCATTGCGACAGAGATTGAAGCCGATTTTCCTATTTTTGCCGTTCCCTGTCCTCTTTACGCAGGCATGGGAGGAACTTGGCGAGTGCTGCGCCAACTATTGCCCAAATTGGATGGAGATATCCTCTATGCCGTCAAACTCAAGCCCAGCAGCTATGGAATCGGTTTACTCAAAAAATGGCTCAGCCACCGTCCGCTAATTGTCGATATCGATGATTGGGAAATGAGTTGGTATGGCGGCGATCGCTGGCAGTATCATTGGCAAGGGAAACAGGTTGCCCAAGAAATCCTCAAAGCTGACGGTGCTTTGCGCTACGTTGATCATCCCCTCTACTTAAAACAAATGGAACGCTGGGTTCACCGCGCCGATGCCATCACTCTCCACACCCAATTTATCCAAAAACGCTTCGGCGGTACTTATATCCCCAACGGTAAAGACGTTCATTTATTCAATCCTGATCGCTACGACTCTCACGCCAGTCGCATCAAATACGGACTCGCAGACTACCAAGTTTTGATGTTTCCCGGCGCACCCCGTCCTTACAAAGGGGTTGAAGACGTTTTGCTCGCCCTCGACCAACTCAACTGGCCGCAGTTGCGCTTGGCCATTGTCGGCGGCAGTCCCTATGATGATTATGACAGGTATTTGCGGGAAAAATGGGGACGCTGGCTGATTCAACTACCGCGATCGCCCGTAAGCCAAATGCCAGAAATTGTCTCGGCGGCCGATGTCATTGTCGTTCCTCAACGCAACGAACCTACTGCACTCGCGCAATTTCCCCTCAAACTCACCGACGGTATGGCCATGGCTAAACCAATTTTAGCGACAAAAGTGGGAGATATTCCGACGATTCTAGGAGATACAGGGTATTTAGTCGATTCAGGTTCACCAGAGCAACTGGCAACTCAAATTGAGTGGATTTTCGCTCATCCCGAAGAAGCCAAAGCCAGAGGAAAAGCTGCCAGAGAACGCTGCATCCAACATTACAGCATTGAAGCAATGGCAACGATTTTGGATCAGGTGCTGCAAAGGTGTCTTTAAGAAGATGCATACCAAAAACCCAGTTTAAGCTTGAGAAATCTGTTGTGTTTTTTTGGCTTCTTCGGATTCCAATCTCGCTAACGTCGTTGCAGCATCCGCTAAATATATTGATCATGATTCTCTAATCAAAAGGATTGAATTGGAGAAAGAGCTATCATTAGGGGGCAAGGCGGCGGAGCATAGCGATTTTGAGGAAAGTTCGGCTTTTTTACGAGCTTGTCTTAATGTTAAGGCGATCGCTTGTAACTTGGGTAACTTTGTTGGCTGAGTTAGCTAAACTTCATCATCTTAAACAACCCTCTACCTTCTGCCTTCTGCATCTTACCCCTAGTTTTAGTCAATTCTCCAAGGAACCAGCATCTCATTGCATAATAAAAGAATAGAGCAACGCTAACAACTTAACTTGGTTATGGCAAAACGTTTTAAGCTGGCTTCACCTCGCACTGAGCAAAACTCCCCATCGAGTCATTCCTCTCGTTTACAAAAAGCGCGACATCGTGGGTGGGGCCAGTTGATAACCAGTTTGATACTCTGGCAATCGCTGGTTGTCGCTACGCCGACTTGGGCGCAAGACAGTAAAGACAACACCAGCTACAGCCAACTCCTCAAGCAAATCGAGTCGGGTCAAATCAACGAAGTAGAAATCGACCCCGCTATGCAACGCGCCAAGGTTTGGCTGAAAGGGCAGGATAAAAAAGCAGCCCCTCTAGAATATCCTCTTTTCAAAAGCAATCCTGAGCTATTAGATGAATTAAAGGCCAATAACGTCAATTTTGCCGTGCGTCCTACCGCCGATCGCTCGGCGGCTATTGGCTTGATCGCCAATCTGGTCGTTTTGTTCTTGCTCATTGGCATCTTAATAGCTATCGTGCGCCGTTCGGCCAATGCTTCGGGCCAAGCCATGAACTTTGGCAAATCTCGCGCCCGCTTTCAGATGGAAGCCAAGACAGGCATTACCTTTACCGACGTGGCAGGGATTGACGAAGCCAAAGAAGAATTGCAAGAAGTGGTAATTTTCCTCAAACAGCCCGAAAAATTTACCGCCGTCGGCGCGAAAATCCCCAAGGGAGTGCTGTTGGTGGGGCCGCCTGGAACCGGAAAAACGCTACTCGCCAAAGCCATTGCCGGAGAAGCAGGCGTTCCTTTCTTTAGTATCTCTGGATCGGAGTTTGTCGAGATGTTCGTCGGAGTCGGGGCCTCGCGAGTGCGCGATTTGTTTAAAAAAGCCAAGGAAAATGCGCCTTGTCTAATTTTTATCGATGAAATTGATGCAGTGGGCCGTCAGCGTGGTGTTGGCTACGGCGGCGGCAACGACGAACGAGAACAAACTCTCAACCAACTGCTCACCGAAATGGACGGGTTTGAGGGCAATACGGGCATTATTGTGATTGCTGCCACCAACCGCCCTGACGTGCTAGATATGGCCCTGTTGCGTCCAGGCCGCTTTGATCGGCAAGTGTTTGTCGATTACCCCGATTTTCAGGGAAGGCTAGGGATTTTAGAGGTTCACGCTCGCAATAAAAAAATCGCCCCAGAAGTATCCTTAGAAGCGATCGCTCGCCGTACCCCCGGCTTTACAGGGGCTGACTTGGCTAATGTCCTCAACGAAGCGGCTATCTTCACAGCCCGGCGGCGCAAAGAAGCCATGACTATGCTAGAGCTTAATGATGCTATTGATCGCGTCGTCGCTGGCATGGAGGGAACGCCTCTGGTAGACAGCAAAGCCAAACGCCTCATTGCCTACCATGAAATTGGCCACGCAATCGTCGGAACTCTTTTTCCCGGTCACGACCCTGTGGAGAAAGTAACCCTGATTCCGAGAGGGCAGGCCAGAGGACTGACTTGGTTTACGCCCGACGAAGACCAGGGTTTAATCACTCGCTCTCAGTTATTGGCGCGAATTGCTGGACTTTTGGGGGGTAGGGCGGCAGAGGAAGTCATTTTTGGACAAGATGAAGTGACGACTGGCGCAGGCAACGATATTGAAAAAGTAACCGACCTTGTCCGGCGGATGGTGACTCGTTTTGGGATGTCCGAATTGGGGTTGCTGGCTTTGGAGAATGACAGTGCTAACGGATTTTTTGGCTACGATGGCGGACGGCGTTTGGAGTATTCTGAAGAAATTATGGCCAAAATTGACCAGCAAGTCCACGAAATCGTTCAATTCTGCCATCAAAAAGCACAAGCGATTATTGAGGACAATCGGGCAGCCGTTGATTATTTGGTAGACCTCTTAATTGACCGAGAAACCCTTGATGGTGAGGAATTTCGCAAGTTAGTCGCCGAATTGACCCAAGTTTCCCAAACGGCGATCGCTGTTTGACAATGAACTTTAAAAACAAATACTGCCGCTTGGGGGCGGCAGTTTCTAAGTATCCTAAGTATCCTAAGTATCCTATTGAGGTAGTATTTGCAACTTCGTTATCTGCTTTTTAGCCTTTCGATTTAGAGGCTTGCTTTTTGAAGCCAGCACCGAGGGCAACTGCTAATCCTGCGCCCAGCATAGTTAGCGGTTCGGGAACGGCTGTTCCAGAGATGGAGAAGCTACTGGCATCGCCTATTTGTTGAGCAGTCAGGATGATAGATCCTTGGTAAGTTTTGCTGTCTACTGTCCATTTTCCTGCGTATTCACCAACCACAAAGTTACCCGTGTCTAGGGCAAAAGACGGGGACGAAGGGATTGCCTTGAAAGAAAAAGAAGGCAGTCCACCACTAACTAAAGGAGAAAGCAGTCCACCACTAACTAAAGGAGAACTTAGCGGAGTTAAAGAGGGACGACTTAAAGAAGCCACACTCGCTGACGCTCCAACTAAACCGTCAAAAACGCCGTCTCCACTCAAAACGAATGCATCATCGAAGTTGATTGCTGTTGGTGTGAATTCAGCATCTCCAACAATATCAATCGACCCAAGAGTGGCTGCTTGCGCTTCCATCGAAGGAGCAGCGAACACTAGACCAGCAGTAAGCGCAGTGGTTCCGACCAAAGCTGAAACTATATTTTTCATGAAAATATTGACCTCATTTAGGATTGCTATTTGTAGCAAGAAGTTAAAAAGGAATGTTTAACTTCTTTATCTATAAAAACAAGAAAAAATTAAAAAGTCAAGCTTTTTTTTGAACTTTTTTTATTAGGAAATCTCAAAAATATTTAATTATAAAAAATCTCTTAAACTCATTCTGTATAATAGATACAACTATATAAAAAGAGTTTTTTAAGTTCTATCTAAAGAAATATTTATTGTTCTGTTTTGAATATTTATCTACACAATTAAAGTCAAAAACTTTTTATTGTAAATTATTTATAATAATATAACTGTCTGCTAGAAGATAGAGATTGCAAGTATTTTTACTAAAAATTAAAAACAAAACTTTTTATTATAGTAAAATAATAAAAATTTGTCTGTGTATCGAAAGATAGATTCAACGCCAAAGTAACCCCTTAAACTTGTCAAATTTGCTACTTTAGAGAAATCAAAGCTTTTACAGCAAGGATTTCACGACTAGCTTGTCCACTACTCGCTCATATAACAACCTTTCCATGACCCCAGCTATCTTTTCCTCTTTACTCACTGAAGACGAAGCCCTATCTTTGATTGAATCGACTATTCAATCTTCCCAAGCAGAAGGGATATTTGTCAGTCTCAGCCTTAAAGAATCTGCTCTTAGCCGATTTTCTGAAAATCAAATCAGTCAAAATATTGGCAAAAATTGCTTCAAAATGATTATATCTAGTTATTTTGGGCAAAAAAGTGCTTCCGCTTCCACAACCGAACTCGATCCTGACGCAATTCTTCAAACGCTCCGTCGCTCGGAAGCTTTAGCTCAAGTAGCCCCCGACGACCCCGAATGGGTTCCCTTGCTCGCTCCCCAATCTTATGAAAGCAGATTCAGTGCCTTTGATAAAGAGACAGCTACCCTATCCCCCCTGATGCGAGGAGCACTAGTCAAGCAAGTTTGTTCTTCCTGTAAGCAAGCTGGGGTTGAAGGGTCAGGAATTCTGGGTACTGAGGCATCAGTACAAGCAATCGGCAATTCATTGGGACTGCAAGGCTTCTGCCAGACTACAGAAGCTGAGTTTAGCCTAACAGCTAGAACAGATGGGGCTTCGAGTTGGCACGAGCGTACCGCTTGGAGTCTAGAAGACTTACCCATTGCAGACATCACGGCCCAAGTCATCGAACGGGGATTGGCTTCGCGCAACCAGAGCGAGGTTTTACCCGGTGTCTATCCAGTGGTTTTTGAAGGAGCGGCTTTTGCGGAATTGTTATCTTGGCTGATGTGGAACTTGGATGCCAGAGCAGCCGATGAAGGACGGTCTTTTCTTTCTTGCATGGATGCATCAGGACAACCCAGAGGCAATCGATTAGGAGAAGCGTTGTTTAGTCCTCTCGTGCAGATACAGCGCCATCCGTCACATCCTCTATTGCAAGCTGAAACGTTTTTTGACGATGGAATGAGCAATGGTTATTTGGAAGTCATTAAAGACGGAATTCTGCAAAATTTGTCCTACAGTCGTTACTGGGCGCAAGCGACTGGAAACCAACCGACGGGGATGATGTTTCCCTTTGTCATGCAGGGTTCACAACAGCGTGTTGAAGATTTGATTGCCCAAACGGAACGGGGAATTCTTGTTAGTCGTGCGTGGTACGTGCGCTATGTCAACCCCCAAACGTTGGAAGTGACTGGCATGACGCGAGACGGGACTTTTTGGCTAGAAGATGGAAAAATTGCTTATCCTATTAAAAATTTGCGATTCAATCAATCTTTACCTCAAATGCTTGCGGATGTAGAAGCGCTCAGTCAGGTACAGCGATTTGGACGCAAAGTCGTGCCGGGAGTCAAAGTGAAAGCCTTCAATTTTAGTAGCATTACCGATAGCATTTAATTAAGGTTCAATTTGAAGCATAAAACTAAATTTATCCAAGATAAGCTGTTTTCTGGCTTCAATAAATTTTGAAAAAAGATAAGTTACTATTTTACGAATAGTTTCTCTCTGATTTTTCATGTTCTTCGTTCTCGCTCATGAATTATCGAACAGATGTCTACTGTCAGTATTCCCATCGAGCTTGTCAGAGTTAGCACAGTCTTAAAAATGATTGTTTGTTAATTCTGCGGGTCAGATTGGGTATTTATAAGAATAGAGAATCTGTCTCAATCAAATCCTTAACTGTTTACTGATCAGCCTTATGTCCCTGCAAGATGGTTTGAATGCCTTGCAAAAGCAGCAATTTGAAGAAGCCGTCCAATTGCTAGAAACCTTTTGCCACGAAAGCAGCGATCGCCAATCCCCCTTTTACATTCAAGCGCAGATGGCCCTCGCCAGAGCTTATCGAGGCAACGGTCAATCTGACAAGGCGAGCGCTCTGTGCCAATCTTTTAGCAACCATGCCAATCCAGAAGTCAGTGAATGGGCAAAAAGTTTTCTCACGATTCTGGCGCAAGATGGAACTCCTCAGCGTCCGTCGTCGGAGTCTGCCCATTTTTCCCAAAAAGCAGGTAGAGTCGAGCAAGCAGGCGTTAAACTGATTATGCCCAAGCTAGCTGATAGTTTAGCCTTTGCCTCTAGTTTTACCGTTGCTTTGCTCTTGGGAATGGTGCTGGTTTTGTCTCTGGGAATATTTTTTATTGTCGATAATGATAATCCAGGGCTGGGTTTAACGATTTCTATTTTTATTACCCTCATTGTCAACGGGTTAGCCTTTTTTATCTCCCCTTGGATCATGGATTTAACCCAACAGTGGCTTTACCAAACTCGTTGGGTCAGTTTAGCCGAAATTCAACGCTACAGCCCCGAAGCGGCGGAAACACTCTTGCGGGTATGTCGAGAAAGGCAAATTCGCCATCCCAAATTGGGCATTATTGACGACCAAAATCCTACCGCTTTTACCTACGGTTCCCTGCCCAGTAACGCCCGAATTGTCGTCAGTCAAGGACTGTTTACTTACCTTGATGCTGATGAAATTGCGGCAGTCTATGCCCACGAGTTGGGACATATCGCTCATTGGGACTTTGCCGTTATGACAGTCGCCTCAACGCTGGTGCAAATTACTTACCTGATTTATCTATTTGCTAGGGAAATTGGGGCTAAAAGTGGACGGAATAACAAGATCAAAGATGCGCTGAGTATGGCTGCGGTTGCTGCTTACGTTTTTTACCTGATGGGGACTTATCTTGTGCTTTATCTTTCACGGACGCGAGAATACTACGCCGACCATTTTGCCGCCGAAACAACGGGCAATCCTAATGGTTTATCTCGCGCTTTAGTGAAAATTGCCTATGGAATTCTCGAAGAAACGCAAAAATCTGCCGAACCCAGTCGATTGATTGAAGGCACTCGCGCCCTCGGCATCTACGATCCTAAAGCGGCGGCAACGGCTGGCACTGCTTACCGCATTACCTCCGAGTCCCAACGCATCGGACGAGTGTTTCTCTGGGATTTATTTAACCCTTGGGCTACTTGGATGGAGTTGAATTCGACACATCCTCTAACCGGCAAGCGTATTCGAGCTTTGACCACCTATGCCGAGCAAATGGGCTTGGATACCGAGTTTAACATGGCGGCGGTCATTCGGGAGGGTCACAAGCTCAACCAAGGGAAACTGTGGGGCAATTTCTTGTTTGAAGCGATAGTAGGCTACTTGCAATGGTTAGGCGGGATTGCTGGGTTGCTGATGGGGTTGCTGTTGGCAGTGGCAGCTAAAGATGGAACGGCTGTCTTGGGCGTTGCCTGCTTGGGATTTGGCGGTGGACTGATTTTGCGAACCTTATTATTGTATCCCGATTTTGAGCGATCGCCAGAAACCGACGTTTTTACGCTCATGTGCGACCCCTATGCCAGTCCTGTTCGAGGCCGTCCGGTACGCCTCACTGGAGAAGCGATCGGTCGTGGGGATGCCGGGTATCGGTTTGGTTCCGATTTAAAATTTCAAGACCGGACAGGAATGCTTTTTGCTCGCTACGCCTCTCGTTTTGGCGCTTTGGGTAACTTTTTTTTCGGCTGGACGCAGGTACAATCGTTGATAGGGACTCCCATCATTGTCGTTGGCTGGTTTCGTCGAGGTGTCGCCCCTTGGCTGGATCTGGTGCAACTGTCTAACAACCAAACGACTGTTAACAGTTACCATCGTTTCTGGTCATTACTGTTAGGAATGGGCGCGATTGTTTTAGGAATCGTTTTACCGATGTGGTTGCGGGGAGTATAGTTTGTCTGTAATTTAGAGGCATCTCAGCTTTTAGATTTATATGATAAAATAGTTTGCATGCTGACTCTCAACCACTGCTACCGAATCTACCCTGACAGCAAGCAAGAATTATCCCTAATAGATTTGTCATTAAACAGGTAAGAGTTATCAAAAAAGCCAAAGGTTGGTTTGCTATTTGACGAACTTATCGCTGTTGTCGAACTCCCTAAGCGTGAATTATGTCGGTTTCTGAAATTCAACCCCCAGAATCTTATACCCAGGAAGACGTGCAAGAAATTCTCCAACTGGCGATCGCCAACAAGACCGATCTGGGAGAATTAACCAGAGCGCAACTGTGGGAGATTGCGTCCGAACTCGATATTGATAACGACTCCCTCAAAGCGGCCGAACAAGACTGGCTCAACCGCAAAACCCTCAACCTCAAGCGCCTAGAGTTCAACCGCTATCGGCGTGAAAAACTCAAGCAAAAAGCCGTTCGCTACACCATTATTAATTTTTTCTTAATAGCCCTCAATCTTTTGAGTGCGGGAACGCTAACTTGGTCAATTTATCTTTTTCTTTTAATGGGTTTGCCGTTATCGCTCGCTACCTGGAAGACATTTCAAACCCAAGGCGATGCTTACGAAGAAGCTTTTCAGCGTTGGCATGTTAAAAATGAGATGAAACAATCGATTTTTAGCCTTTGGAACAAACTCAAACGCGCTTTTATTAGTTAATAGTTGATAGTTGATAGTTAATCGAGATTACAATATTAAAGTGCTTCTTTTCATCGGCTGTATCATTTCGGCAAATAGTGTTTCATAAGCATCTAGAGCATACTCGAAATCATAATATTGTTCTGCATATTTGCGCCCTTGCCGACCCAAATTAGCCGCTAATTCAGGATCGGAGTAGAGTTTCAAAATAGCTTGTGCTAGTGCTTTAGAGTTTTCGGGAGGAACGACCAGTCCACCCCCACTTTTTTCAACTGCTTTCGCTGCCGTTCCCGTTTCAGGAACAGAAGCAATAATTGCCCGTCCACTCGCTAGAAGAATTTGAATTTTGGAGGGCATATTAAAAGAAATCACGTTGCTTTTTTGCATGACCATGACGGCATCGGCTGCGGCTAGCATTTCTGGAAGCTTTTCCCTCGGTTGAAACGGACGTAAAATCACATTATCGGTCTGTTTTCTTTGACGGTATCGTTCTAAACGTTCTAAAGCTTCTTCTCTGCCGACAATCACGATAGCAATATCCCGAATGTGGCGCAATTTCGCGGCTGCATCAATCAGAACTTCTAAAGGTTGAGTGAGGGCAATATTTCCAGAGTAGAGAACGACAAACTTACCTTCTAATTGGTTTTCTTGGCGGAAATAATTCTGTGTTTTGGGTAAAGGTTTAACAAAATTGATATCGACCCAATTAGGAATCTCGATTAACTTTTCGCAACTGACTCCTTTAGCTAAAAGATTTTGGGTAAATCCATCGGCAATTACGCTAATTTTAGTCGCCGTGCGATAGGCAAATTGTTCTAACCATTGAAAGACACGAATGATTTTTTGATTGCGAATTAACCCCACATGAACGGCGGCATCTGGTAAAATATCCTGAACATTTAACACAATCGGTGCGTGATAGAGCCAGCCCAGAAAGGCAGCCGGCAGGCACACCGGTAATCCCGGAATCGTCAAAAAAACAATATCGGGCCGCCATCCCCAAAGGGCTTGAAAGCCACTCAGTACCATGAAACTCACTTCAAAAAGCACCCGATTGCGGAAATTGCGTTCTTGCCGAATCCAGACGTAGCAGCGTTGAATCTTGACCTGATTTTGCTCTTCGTTGAGATATAACTTGCCTCGATAGGCAGGCGGGATTTCATTGTCTGGATACCAAGGTACTGCTGTCACGACCCGAACTTGATGACCTCGCTTGACTAATCCTTCTGCTAATTCTGTCATAAGAGGCGCAATGCCGATAGGTTCAGGATAGTAGTTATACGAGTAGATGAGGATTCGCATTTTTTCAACAGTGGTTAGGAGGTAAAATCGGGCCCAAATCAGAATCGACCCTGGAAAAAACGGCTAGCTTCTCTTCAATTAGCGAAACGAGAAAAATTCCCTGATATCCTAGCAACTAGCCTGACTTCAATTCAATCTCAACCAATCGTAAAGGTCAAGAACTTTTTCTGCCATTTTTAAAATGTGACAAAATTAGATACTGTTTTAGTTTTAAAGGTCGCTATCGGCAATCTTCAACGCTAGTTGATAGAGGTGGCGGCGCGAAACAGCACTCATGTCTGCTAGGTGTCGCGTTGCTTGCGATCGCGTCATGCCTTGTTTGAGCAATTGCACTAACTCCCCTTTCAATTGTGCGTCACTGAAGCGAGGAGCGTCCAGCAATTGAGTTCCTGCGACGACCAAAGTAAACTCGCCTTTAATCCGTCCGGGGTGTTGGTAGTAAACCAGCGCATCTGCTAGCGTTCCTCGCCAAAATTCTTCATGCAGCTTGGTAATTTCTCTAGCAACCGTCAGGCAACGCTCTTTTCCTAAGACTTCTGCTAAGTCTGCTAGCGTTGACAGAAGGCGGTGAGGCGCTTCATAGAGAATGATGGTGCGAGTTTCGCCGAGTAGCGATTGCAGGCACGAACGTCGGTCTTTACCTTTGTTGGGGAGAAACCCTTCAAACACAAAGCGATCGCTACGCAACCCAGAAACGGCTAACGCGCTCACGGCGGCAGTTGGGCCGGGAACAGGTACGACACTGAGGCCAGCTTCTACACACTCAACAATGAGATCGTAACCAGGGTCGGAAATTCCGGGCATTCCGGCATCCGTGACCAGGGCAATTGTCTGGCCTTGTCTGAGGCGATCGATCAGTTCGCCTTGGCGAGAGAGGCGGTTGTGATGGTGGTAGCTCAGTTGAGGCGTGGTAATTTGAAAGTGATGCAAGAGTTTGCCGGTATGGCGCGTATCTTCGGCAGCAATCAGATCGACCGATTGTAGAATGCGAATAGCCCTCAAGGTGATATCTTCGAGATTGCCGATAGGAGTCCCGACAATATAGAGCGTCCCTTGAGGCAGGGTTTCCTCTTTCATCTTCTGGTTCTATGAATGGACTATTTGTCGGCCTGACTTCGCTCGATCTGATTTATCTGAGCGATCGCTTTCCCCACAAAAATGAAAAACGGGTTGCCCTCGACCAGTGTATTGCCGCAGGCGGCCCGGCCACTAATGCCGCCGTGACCTTTAGCATTTTAGGCGATCGCTCGACCTTATTGAGCGTTATTGGCAGCCATTCGATCCGAGCGTTAATTTGTGCTGATTTAGCAACTCATTCGGTCAACCATGTGGATTTAGAGGCGACTAGAAACGATTTACCCCCGATTTCTTCGATTATTGTCAATCAATCGACCGGAGAACGGGCAGTCATTTCGATTAATGCTACTCAATTCCTAGCACCCAGCAACCCTGCTTGGTTAGACATTCTTTCTGGGATGGATATTGTTTTGATTGACGGACATCAGATGGCTTTAGGTCACGCGATCGCTCGTCATGCCAACACTTTAAATATTCCGGTTGTCATGGATGGTGGCAGTTGGAAAAGTGGTTTTGAGATGATATTGCCTTATGTCAATTTTGCCATCTGCTCGGCGAATTTTTATCCGCCTGAGTGTTCGAGCATTCAGGAAGTTTTTGCTTATTTACAACACTATCCCCTTACTGGTATTGCTATAACACGGGGCGAAAAGCCGATTTTATACTGGCATCAAGGCGAGCAGGGAATGCTAGAGGTTCCTGTGGTCATCGGTACTCCGCCTTTAAAAGGCGGAGCCTGCGATGACTTCGTCAGAGAGACCCCGACTTGTAAAGTTGGGGCTTCCTCTGACTTCGTCAAAGCGATCGATACATTGGGTGCGGGGGATATTTTTCATGGGGCATTCTGTCATTTTATTGGGCGAGAAAGTTTTGTCGATTCTCTCTTCTTAGCCTCTCAAATTGCCGCTTTTTCCTGTCAGTATTTTGGAACTCGTGAGTGGATACAGCATTTCAAGGCAAAGGTTAGGCAAGAATAGGGGACAACAACCATTTAATGTTCAGGAATTCTAGGGAGCAAGATGCTCCCACTTCTTTATCTCATACATTAATTTTTCTGGATGGCATAACAAAAACGACCGACAATTTTGCTATCTTCGTTCATTAAATCCACTGTTGCATTTTTCAGGCTTTGCATGAAACTGGATAGGTTATAAGTTTTTGAGCCATCTTGAGCAATTTCTTGAGGTTGCTCCGAATTCCAGGTTTCCCACAAAGGCGAGACTTCAGGACTTTTTAAGTTTTCAGCGATGGCATCAATCGTAAAAAGATAGACACCAGCTTCAGGGAAATTTTCTGGTTTAAGTGTCATGGTAAAGGCTAAATTGTCTGGGGTAATATTCCAGTTATCTAACTCAATTGCATTGTTGACGGTAGCATTATTATCTACTGCGTTAAAATTTTTCGACTCATAAACTCTCACATTTGTTTGCGTTGTAATGGATTCAGGCAATAATCCATATTTTAAAGGAGTAAAAGACAGAGAATAAGGTATCTCTAGTGGTTTACTTGTTTTTATTCGTCTGCCGACTTCTAATAGATTGTAGGGAGGAACGCTAACTTCTACAGCTACCTTGCCATTATGCAGGGAACCTGGACTGCTAATTTCAGGCGGTGGAGTTGGTGTTTCTGGTAGAGAGGCAACTTGACTGACAAAACCACCAGGACTAAAAATGACAAACTGTTGGTCATTAATTAGATCTCCACTGTTTCTTTTAAGCTTTTCAAAAGAGTCAATTACTGCTTGATAATTACCTACAAAAATAACGTAAAAAGGGCGCAATTTATTAGCATCGCCTTCGTCATTATGTTGAAAAACGGCTTTTCCCGTGCTGGTCGAATAGATTTTACCAGAAAACTCACTTTTAATGCCTAAAACACCAACCGCATGATTGGGTTTCTCATAAAATCCTTTGATAGCAGTTTTGAGTCCATTGATATCCTCCGCGTCGGGTTCTAAATCTGTCACAAAAATAATGAGTCTTTCTGTTTCTTTTGGGTTGTCTCCCTTGAGAAAAGATTCTATTGCATAATCGGGTTGACTAGAAACACCTGGATATTTAGTATTTTGATAAAAAATAGGTTTTTGAGCATCGAGAAATTGCGATCTATTTTCTAACCTATCATTGGGCTTATTAGGATCTTGTCCCGCGCGATAGTATTCAACCTTAGTATCAAAAGTGCTATCTAACGTTTTCAATAATTTAATATAGCTGCTGTTAGTCGGAGTTACATAACCTTCCATTGAACCACTGCCATCAATTAATAACGTCACAACTGGCGAATTAGTTGAGGTACTAGAAGTTGCTAGAGGAGGAATTTTGCAGAGAATTTCTTTATCGGTAAAAACCGGAACAGGTTTGCAAGAAACAAGCAAGAAAACAGTAGCGATCGCTACCCACCGACTGCTGGCTATCATAAAAAGTTTAAACACTTGTAACAAAATTGATAACTTGACGTGCTGTTTAGAAAGAGGACTGCTATACTGTGGACGAAAACAAAGTATACTCAACCACACAATCACATTTTAACGACTAGAGCAAATTTTTGACGAATAGTTCCCTTTTTTTGTTGCCTAACGTAACGGACAGTTTGCTAAAGACTAGATGTAGATTGAGATAGCGGAAACATCGGGAGACTTATGAAAGCGGGTGAAATTATTCGGATTATCGTCTTTACCATCACCGGATTAATTCTAATGATCTGGTTGCAGCCGTTAATTTATCAAAATCGGATGATTCCTATCCGGGACTATCCCGAAAATAGTTTTGAGGTGTGGCTTCTCGATAATTACATGATAGGAGCTTGGATCGTCTTTGGTGTTTCCGTTTTAGCCACCCTCATCTGGTCTTTTATGACGGCACGAGCTAGAGTAAGAGGAACGCTTGATGTCTCTCAATGGCAACTTGTTTGGTGGCTGTTGGGTTTATTGCCCGTGATGGGAATTTGTATTGCCCTATACTTTTTTAACGAAAGTGCCGATGCCCTGTTGTCCCTAGCTGGATTATTTATTTTCAATGGCTTAATTTGGCTGTATTGGTTGCCCACCGCAACCAGTTCTCCGGGGTTGTTCAAACACATTCCCCCAGGAGCATTTTTATTACGTCGTTTAATCGGATCTTAAACTATGGCACAGGAGTCACTCTACGTCATTGGCATTGGTGGGACGGGAGCAAAATGTTTAGAGGCAATTATTCAGGCAGCAGCCGTCGGACTGTTTACCGACGGGCCAATCAAGGTGCTGTTTGTGGATGCAGATGAAACTAATGGCAACCTAGAGCGGGCCAGGCGAAGTCTGAGTCTCTATCAAGGATGTTACCAACACCTCAAAGGAGAACAGCGACAGTGTGCTTGGATGCAAACCCCCATCACGTCCTATTTGCCCGATATATGGTCTCCTTTTGGCAAGACGAGCCTCAATAAAAATCTAGACTCATTCTACGGTTACAACAACCTCACTCAAAACCATCCTGAACTGGGGAACTTGTTTAACGTCCTCTTTACCTCAGAAGAACGCAAAGCAGACTTGGATGTGGGGTTTCGTGGCCGGCCAGCCATTGGTGCGGCGATTATGAGCCAGCTTGATTTAGATAACCTGCAAGATGAGCCTTGGGCCAGTTTTATTCAACAGATTAAGACCGATGCCGGAACGGGCAAATCCCCTAAGATTTTTTTGTGTGGCTCCATTTTTGGGGGAACGGGAGCCGCAGGCTTGCCGACGCTCGGTCGCTTGCTACACAATAAGCTTGGTGAAGACAAAGAAAACGTTCGAGCAAAAGTCAAAATTGCCTGCTTATTTGTCTTGCCTTATTTTGGTTTCTCGCAGCCAACCGGCAACGAAGCGACTGACGAAGTGTACGCTAGAGCCGATCAATTTCTCCTCAACACCGAAGCGGCACTGCGCTATTATAGCGACCAGCATGAGGCTTTCGACCACATCTACTTGTTGGGCAATCAAAATTTTTCTAACTATTCCTTCAGTCTCGGCAAGAATACGCAACGTAACGAACCCCATTTTATCGAACTCTATGCGGCCTTGGCAGCACGGCATTTCTTGCTCAATGCGCCAGATGCTAAATCGACAGTGATTCTCAATAGTCGCCAAGACAAAGGGCAACTGGTTTGGAGCGATTTGCCGGAAATGACAGCCGTTCAACAGGAACTCGTCAATGGGGCGCGTTTTGCCTATATTTGGCTGACAGATTTCTTACCCGAACTGCGACAAGCTCAGAAAGGCATTTCGTCTTTTCAAAAAGCGGCTCCTTGGTTTGTGGAATTTTTCCGACCCAGCCAAGGCTTTTTGGGCGGATTTCTTGACAAAAAGGGCAGTAGTCTCCCCGATTTTAGCGATCGCTTGCAACAAGAAGCCCTTGATGACATTACTGCCTGGTGTCGGGATTACTTGCGCTGGCTTTATGAAATGCACAATTGTGACGGCGATGAAATTCAGTTGTTCAGGTATAAAACGTTTGCCAATCTCAACACCCCTTCTCAAGCAGAATACCTCTCTCAATTAGTGATGGGAGACAGTCGCGAACAAGGACTTAAGCAACAAGATACCGTCCAGCAGTTGAAAGAACGGCTCAGCACCATAGAATTAACGCCCCCGAATCAAGGGATGGCGGGTTTAGCTAAGGCACTCTATATTCTCTGTCGGCTCTAAGGAGGAAAGGAAACCTATTATGTATGGCAGTCAATCGAATCGCTCCCTAGTCTTCTTGCTACCGCGCCTCAAACCAGAGTGTGACATCCCTTCAGGCGGTAAACCGGGCGATTGGAACGTCCAAACCAGCGATGCTTTTAACAAAGTCGCTTTTAGCCTCGATTATGAAGCTCCTGGCGCAACGAAGACGATTAGCTCTGTCCCTACGATGTGGGCGCGTCCTTTGACCTTGGAAATGATTTTGTATGATAGCCAGCACCCTTTGCGCCGCCAAATGGTAGAGCAGTGGCAGGGAATGCTAGCCGCTATTGCCCTAGCAGAAATGCGAGGTCTTCCCCTCAAAGCGCAACTGGTAGAATTAGGCTCTCAGGCGTTGGTAGGAGAAAACTTTGCTGAGTCTTTGTATGGACTCAAGCCGGATTTTAAAGGCAAAAACCTTTATACGCTTAATAACAAGCATCCTTGGCAAGATATTTATGTCTTTGTCTACGATAAAAAGCCTGTCGGCATGACTTCTCCGAGTACCCTCGTCGTCCCCTCAGAAGAAGGCATTTGGGATGAAAAAATTACTTGGTGGAATGCCAGCACCCGACGACTGCAAGCGCCCCAAAGCTTTCTCAATCAAACAGAACAAGCCCTACTTTGGGGATGGTTGAGAAATTTGACTCAAGAATTAAACAAATATAACGGACACAAGGATGCTCTCAATATTATCAAGGGACTAATTGGCGAATTTCAAGCTAGTTTACGCCAAGATCCCGACTTGCCCCTCAAATTGAGTACCGACCCTGAGTTCTTTGGGGTGGCTATCAACCGAGGAGCCTTAGTCGCTCTCAATTATCCCGTCAAAGCGCCAGAACAGCCTTCTAGTGTGCGTCTTGTTTCTTCTAAAAAAACACCTGCCAAACATTTACTTATCATTGACCCCAAAATAGAGACAGCGTGGAATGAAAACCCGCAAAATATCTGGATTCACGACGGTAAAACCCTCGCCTCTCTTAGATTAGAAGAACTCGCTACCCTAAAAACCAAGTGGACAGATGTCATTGTCAAGCAGTCTCACGAGCTATTTTTAGGGGAGTTGTACTTTATCGACCTAGACAACGCCTTACCTGGCGCTTTAATCCCTTTAACTGAAGAACCTCTCATCTTCAACAATCGCCGTATTACTCCCCTCATCCCCCTCGATTCTATCCTGCTGGACTATTTCACTCCCGAAGAATTGGTGAGCAAACTCAAGTTCCAACCCATCAGGACGGGAGAAGGTATCAAAATTCGCCTGATTGTCGATTTACCGCTTAGTGGCAATAAACCAAATCCCAGTCCCAAAGATTACCAAAACTTTCGCCTCTACAAAGATTACGACCTCACTGAAGAAAATTCCCTCGGCGACCAACTACCCGTCTTGCAAGTGTGGCCAAACTTTCAGGCAGACGGATGGAAGGAATACTATGCATTCTACTACGATGCAGAATTAGGCGAAGCCACTTTTAAAGCTAATTTTCCCCAAGCGCAATCGGTTCACAAGTTTAAAGAAGGCATGGGAAATTATCAAATGGCACGGTTAGAGACGTTCCCTGAATACGCTTCCTGTCTGGATGGAGACGGCAAAGCAATGGGACTTATTTTACTGAAATCTCCAGAGACATTACAACTTAATGGACTGTGGCAGGTGGGAGTCGATTTTGGCACGTCATTTACCAATGTTTATGTTCAAAGTAAAGACACTCCAGACCCATTAAATCTTGATGAAACGTTACAACTTCAGATAACAAACAGTAACCAGGAAACACGATTAAATGTTTTGTTTGAGAATTTTATTCCAGAAGAATTTATTCCCCAGAATGAACCCTTGCCTCTGTCTAGTGTTTTGACGACACGCGGAATCGAGCAAAAACGAGATCCCAAAAAAGATGAACTCTCTCCCTTAATCGACGGACGAATTTATGTTCCCGACAACCGACGGTTTAAACCGAGGGAAAATTGGATAAAAACTGACCTAAAATGGTCAACAGACAACCGCCCTTATAGTGAACTATTTCTAAAACATTTAGCTTTACACATTACTGCCTTAGCCGCCAAAGCTCAAATTAATCAAATTCAATGGTCAGTTTCTTATCCTTCAGCCTATTCTCGCAAAGAACGAAATAACTATGCAAATGTTTGGGGAAAATTAACCGAAGAATTACAGAAAACAACAGGAATTAGCCAGCAAGCCCCAGAAATTGACTCAGAAAACTTCCGTACAGAAAGTTTGGTTTTCGCCCAATATTTTGCCGACCATCAGAAAAAAGATTTAATTTATACCACTTGTATTGATATGGGAGGTGGCACTTCAGACATATCAATTTGGGAAACAAATAAGTTACTTCATCAATGTTCCGTACAACTTGCAGGTCGCGATATTTTCTCTCAAATTGTTGCTTTAAAACCCAAGGTTATTGAGGATTGGTTTGATATTAATTTAACAGATTGGCAAAATCTAAGAGATGGGGCGTTTAATGCTAAATTAGATGTATGGCTACGCTTAGAAAGCGAGAATTGGTTAAAAAATCGGCGAAAGTCGATGGAAGAAAATGAAGACTTTCAAGGATTAATACAAATTACGGCGATTGGTATTGCTGGATTGTATTATTATATTGGCATTTTGTTAAAAGTTCTGAATGCTGAAAAAGTCTATCAGCGTGAAAAAATCACGCCAGTCTATATTGGCGGAAATGCGTCTCGTTTCTTGAAATGGCTGGACAGTCGAGGAAAGTTTGACAAGAACTCGCAAATGAATGATCTGCTCAGTCAAATGTTAAGTGCAGGCTCTGGTTTTGAAGATACTATAAAACATACGGTTCCTAGTGAAAAAGAAAAAGATGAAGCAGCTTGTGGGTTAGTTTATTCGGGTGCTGGAACACGCCTTGATGGATGGAACAAAAACCCAAAAGATGATCCCTTAATTGCAGGAGAAGCTTGTAAACTTAATGAGAAATCTATTGAGGCAAACCAGCGTCTAGTTCTTCTTAATGAAGAAGACGATGAAGACGAAGAAATTACCGCTTTTAAAGTTTTAGAATTACAAGAAGTTCCCAAATTTCTTTATAAGTTTCGTAAAGCTTTGAAGCAATTAGAGATGGATGAGTTTGCGCCGCTAAAAAACTATACTCGCAGTTTAGAACGAGACAAGAATAGAAAGCTGTGGGAGGATATTGACAGAGAACTAGAGGCTATAGAGAAAAAAGTGCTAGAAGAAGGAAGACTAGAACCGCCATTCATTTTAGGACTGAAAGCTTTATTGAAGGTACTAGCTAGAGCGTGGGCGGAGAAATAATTTAGGAGTTCAATTAATTTTTGTTTATTGATGATGAAGTTAATAGGGGTAAGCTCATGAGTCAAAATAACTTAACTAAAATCCCAAAAATTCCAGTACAAAGATTATTGGTTTCAGTAATACTTGTGGTTAGTGTAGTAGGTTATGGCTCTTCAAGTAGAGGAGATATAATAGATGATAACCAGAAAACAGCTAAAGAAGTTGTCAGAGAACTCGATAGGTTTAACGACGATCTTACTGGTTATCTTGAGGGGACTAATCCTAACCTACCACAAAATTA
Source organism: Microcystaceae cyanobacterium (assembly GCA_041743025.1). Taxonomy (GTDB): domain Bacteria; phylum Cyanobacteriota; class Cyanobacteriia; order Cyanobacteriales; family Microcystaceae; genus JBGTNM01. The sequence continues at coordinate 3,844 of JBGTNM010000183.1, read as the reverse complement.
TAGCTCTCTACAAGGAAAATTACAAGCACTAAAGCTAAAGCCTAATAATTTTGAAACCAATCCAAAACTCGATGAAACTATTCTACCTTTAATTGATAAAGCTAATGACGAAAAAGAAGATTTAGTTAAAATTATACCTCCATTAGATGTAATTCCAAAAAAAGGAAATGGTGGCAGTCTAGTATTTCCATCGACTCAAAAAGAAACTATAAAAGCAATTCAACAAGAGCTAAATACAATTCAAAAAGAGCTTACTATTCCTGAAAGTGGCAATTGGGATGAAAATACTCAGAATAAGTTTTCAGAAGTTTCAACCGAAAAAGCATTCGAGCTAACTAATGATATTGCGACTATTCAATATTTAATAGCACATCCAGAAATTCTAGGTCAGACTGGAGGGCAATCTAACCTATTGAGTTCTATATTAAGTCTTCTTACTCTGCTAGCGTTAATTGGAGCAATTGTTTTAATTGATCGGCATTTAAGAGAATTGAAAAAAGAATCAAAAGATCTAAAAAAATCTCTTTTCGCATCAAATAAAGATGAAAACCTAGGAGGAACAACAATACAGTCTTTACCTCCTGAACTAAGACAAAATCCTGCTTCTTTAACACTTGAATTACCACCAGAATTGTTAACCTTTATCACGCAAAAAATGGGTGGTGGGGAACCTAATCCAGATTTAGCACGTCAAATAGCAGATAAAGTTACCCAACAGGTAAAAAGTCCTAGTCTAGATGACATCAAAAATGCTGTGAAATCAATACTTCCACCAGTATCACAGAATAAGGCAGAAAATATGCCAGACATAATTCAGCAGTTTATCATTGATGAATTGCAGAAAAATAATACACTCTTACTAAATCAGTTAACCCCTCTTATTAATAAACCTTCAACCCAGGAATTTAGACAAGAAGAACACTTAGAAAGACCAAGACAACAGAAGCAAGAAGCGGAAAAATCCTCATCAGGCGAGATTACTTTAACAGAAGAAGAGAAATCAATCGTAGAAAATTACAACGCTCGCAAAGATTTATCGCAATGGACAACTAGTGTTTCTACCACCAAAGATAGTGAGTTGTCTGCTCGTGCTGGTTCAGGTAAACTTGCCGTGCTAACTGAAGATACAATGGGAACTTATTGGTTAGTCACAGGACAGCAAGGTTTATATTTAGTTTTGAATTATAATAAAAAACTCAACGCTCTGCAAATGGATTCAGTAGGAGAGCTATTTGAATTGCGTAACTACCCACAAAAAAACAATGATCCCAATCAGTTTAAGTTACTCAAACCTGGTAAAGTATCAATAAGCTCTGACAACAAAACTTGGGAGCTTGGGGAGAAGGGAGTTTTAGACTTTAAGGCTAGTGAGTAAGGAAATTGCTTATGAATCAAACTTATTTAAGACAACCTCACCGTCGTCAACCTCGCTCATCTTCCTCTCAACATCGTAAATCTTACTTTAATCGAGGATTACTGGTTGCTGCCGGAGTTTATGCTTTGCTATTAGGAGTTGGAAGCGTTTGGCTTATTCAGTATAAAAATTATCGACCTCAAGTTCAAGTTCAAGCACTCCAAGCTCAAATAAATGAATTAGTTAAGGATAATAATAATTTATTACAAGAAAACCAACAATTAAAAACGAAACTCACCAAAACCGAAAGAGAGAACAAAGGGAAAAGCTTGTGGATTCCCTTTCTTTTTATAATCGCTTTTATTCAAACCGCAGTCATACTTATTTTAATTTTTAAACCTAAAACTCACCCTCGGACTGTATCTAATCTTGAAGAAGAAAGTTTTAGTGATGACGATTTTACTGAAAATCAACCTTATTTAGAGAGGGAGCATACCCTTGTAAATTCTTATTCCCCAACTCCTTATCCTACAGAGAAAAAGGTAGACAAACAAGTCTCTCAGCCTCTAGAAGAAGGATTTAGGGAGAAGGAAAATAGAACTAATGCAAATTTGGGTTACTCTCATGTAGATGAGACTGCCAAAACTAAAACAGTAGCAACAGCTACTCAAAATAAAACTGCACCTCCCAGTATAGTTATTGATTCAGAAGAATCTCTAGTCACTTGCTACAATAACCATTCGCAACTTTTATCTAAAGATATCATTGTTGTCACGGCAACTAAAGAAAGTTACAAGCAACAGCGTGCAGGTTATGACTCACCAGTCATTTTAGAAGAAATGCCTAACGGGAATTATTGGATTACAATGGTTCCTAAATTAGAATCTCCTTATTATTATCTAGTTCCTAAAAATAACTTGGTTATTAACAACCATAATTGTCAAATAGTGCAAGAAATTTTTGATTGTTGTAATTTTGACAATCGGAGTTCACATAAATTTAAGCTAAAAAGTCCAGCAGTTGTTAAATACAATTCTTCTGGGAACTGGGAGATATACAACTATGGAGAACTTTCTTTTAGCTAAGTTAACTTTGGTTAATACATTTATATATAAAATATAACAAATATGAAGTTAGAAAACACGATCTCACTTAATTGTTCAGAAGTTGAATTACTTCAGATTTATAACCACATTCCTAAAGCTTTATTTCATCAGGTTATCTCAGTGGTAGTTGATTTACAAACTTTGAGCAATCCAGAATCGGTTTTGTTTAAGCAAGAAAAGCATGGCAATTATTGGATTATCAATAAAACAGGACAAATCGGTTTGCTATTGCCTAAAGGAGAACGGAGAATTAACAGTCATGATTATCCTATTATTGAATTAATTTTTGATTGTGAAGGATATCTTCCTGAAGAAAATCAAGAATTTACTGTTAAAAAACCTGCTCAGGTTTCTTTGGCAACTAATGAAAACGAGTGGCGACTGGAAGCAAAAGGAATGTTAGAATTTGGAAAATCTCATACATTAGCACAACTAAAATCCTTGCTAGAACAAGCAGATGATGAGTATAAAAATCTTCAAGCTCAATTAGAGCAATCCGAAAAAGCTCGACAGGAAATTGAGCAGCAATTTCAACAATCTGAAAATGAGCGTCAAAAACTAATAGCTTTATCTGAGAACCTACAGAAAGAAAACCAGAATTTAATAACTGTATTAGAAGAAACTAAACAAGAGAATGGAAAGTTACAATCTCAACAGGTAAAAAGTCCTAGTCTAGATGAGATAAAAAATGCTGTGAAAGAAATACTTTCACCAGTATCACAGAATAAGGCAGAAGATATGCCAGACACAATTCAGCAGTTTATCATTGATGAATTGCAGAAAAATAATACATTTTTACTAAATCAGTTAACCCTTCTTATTAATAAACCTTCAACCCAGGAATTTAGGCAAGAAGAACCATCAGAAACACAAAGACAAAAGAAGCAAGAAGCGGAAAAATCTCCATCAGATGCTATTGTTTTGACAGAAGAAGAGAAATCAGTCTTACACAATTACAACGTTCGTACAGATTTATCGCAATGGACAACTAGTGTTTCTACTACCAAAGATAGTGAGTTGTCTGCTCGTGCTGGTTCAGGTAAACTTACCGTGCTAACTGAAGATACAATGGGAACTTATTGGTTAGTCACAGAACGGGAAGGTTTATATTTAGTTTTAAATCATACAAAAAAACTCAACTCTCTGCAAATGGATTCAGTCGGAGAGTTATTTGAATTGCGTAACTACCCCCAAAAAAACAACGACCCCAATCATTTTAAGTTACTCAAACCTGGTAAATTATCAGTAGGCTCTGACAGCAAAACCTGGGAACTTATAGAAAAGGGTGTACTAGATTTTTCACTTGACAGCTTATGAGTGACGATATGAACAACTTAATCGACATTAATATCCAAGCGTTATTTTTACCTGAACTTTATTTTAT
>JBGTNM010000182.1:0-20681 GCA_041743025.1 Microcystaceae cyanobacterium | reverse complement strand
GCAGAAATTGGTATTCCAGGGACACTTATCTTAATGGGATTAGTGGGATGGATCATGAGTCAGGCGGTGCACTTATTGTGGCTGTGGTCACAACTCCTAGCAAAACAAGTTAACCCGTCCCGTCAGCGTGAGCATCTCATTCTATTAACCTATCTCTTGGCTTTCAGTAATTTCATCCTTTTTAATTGTTTTGATGTGAGTATTTTTGATTTTCGCTCTAACTTGTTAGGTTGGATTTTATTATCGGCAATTAACGGTGTTGTCAAACACAATCAAGCTGTTTTGAAAAAGTCATAGCCATTCTATTCAAATTGTCATAATAAATACTCTCTAACGCTTTTCTTTGTCTCCAAATTTTCCAGCCATCAAAGATTCAAGACCTAATGAAACAGTATTTAAAAAAAGCGAAAAGTTTTTTCTTTTCAATAAATTTACTAGGTAACTAAGCTTAGCAACTAAAGAAACTTGTCTACTTCGCTCCAGAATAAATGGTTGCTCTCCATACTCTTTGTATTGTGTTCTATCTCCTTGTTTAATAAAAATAGCTGCGCTAAGAGTTTCCTCTAGTAGTTTCCAGTCTTTTTCTGAAAGTAAAAATTGCATTAATAGTTCGCAAGTCCATATATGAAGATCGTCAATAATAAGAATTCCGCCAATATTCAAGATATTTGCTATATAGAACCAATCAATAAAAGGAGTTGGAAAACCATGTCGTCCATCTATTAGTGCAAGTTGAAAATTTTTGTCCCCGATCTGTGGAAGTGCAGATTCTGAACTATTTATAATAAAATTGATATTAGCATACGATATATTGGATTCGGCACAAAATGACTTGATTCGATCAACTAACTTTTCATCAGGAACGATACAAGTGTGTTCTGCTCCTTTCATGGCAAATACCACGGTACTAATTCCTGCACCTGTTTCTATTGTTTTCATTCCTTCAGTTATTGTTTTATCTAAAAATAGGAGTTCTTCATCAGCTAACTTCCATGATGACGTAGCTTGCTCGTTCTGGATGTGAAACTTTGGTGGATTGGCAATCAAATTCTGAATATTCATATCTTTTATGAGTCTTCGGCAACACTGAAAGCTTTATAAACAAAACAGATAGTTTGAGTGATTTGACGAGATTTTTGATTTCTTAGGAGAAAATAATCGAGCGTTGTTAATTGTTTTCTCGCTCCTATTCCCGAATAGAAATGCCTGCCGACTCTATTATTTGAATGAATTTAGCTTCTGACAGTTGAGCTAGTCCTAATTTTTGTGCTTTTTTTAATTTATCGCCGGGTGCTTTACCGACTAATACATAATCGGTGTTAGCGCTGGGAGAACTTGTGACATTCCCACCTGCTTTTTGAATGAGTAATTTAGCGGTTTCTCGATTCATTTTAGAAAGATTGCCAGCAATAACTAAGGTTTTACCTGTTAAAGGGTTATCCGCTTGTTGCAGTTCTTCATTGTCTGCTTCGTGATGAGGAATTGGTTCTGCAATTTCGGTTTCTGTTACTACAGGAGTTTCTGCGTCTTGTGTTTCTAAGATAGCTGTTTGGGTTTCTGTTATTGGGGATAATTCTGCCTCAGCTTCTTCAAATATTTCTGGTGTTTGCGAAGAGGTAATCGTTTCAGTTTCTACGACTACAGGAGTTTCTATATTTTGTGTTTCTAAGATAGCTGTTTGGGTTTCTGTTATTGGGGGTAATTCTACCTCAGTTTCTTCTAACGTTTCTGAGGCTACAGGAGTTTTTGTTTCTGTTACTAAAGGTAGTTCTGCCTCAGTTTCTTTAGATATTTCTTCTATTTGAGCGGGAGCAGTAGAAATCATAGAATCAGTGTTAAAAGATTGTATTTGCTTCTTTGGTTTTGGCTGTTTTTGAAGGTCAGTAACCTGTTGTTTTTCCTGTTTAAGTTGGTCTTGAAGTTGTTGTTTATCTCGTTCAAGTTGTTGAGAATGACTTTGTAAGGTGTCTTTTTCTTCAGTAAGAGCAGTTAATTGTTGCTCACTAGTAGAAACTTGCTGTGCTGCCTGTTCTAGTTGGTCTTGAAGATGATTTTTTTCTTGTTCGAGTTGTTGATAGTTACTTTGTAGAGTTTCTTTTTCTTGCGTCAGAACTGTTAATTGTTGCTCACTAGTAGAAACTTGCTGTGCTGCCTGTTCTAGTTGGTCTTGAAGGTGATTTTTTTCTTGTTCAAGTTGTTGAGAATGGCTTTGTAAGGTATCTTTTTCTTCAGTAAGAGCAGTTAATTGTTGCTCACTAGTAGAAACTTGTTGCGTTGCTTGTTCGAGTTGGTCTTGAAGGTGATTTTTTTCTCGTTCAAGTTGTTGAGAATGACTTTGTAAGGTGTTTTTTTCTTCAGTAAGAGCAGTTAATTGTTGTTCGCTAGTAGAAACTTGTTGCGTTGCCTGTTCAAGCTGGTCTTGAAGTTGTTGTTTATCTTGTTCAAGTTGTTGAGAATGACTTTGTAAGGTGTCTTTTTCTTCAGTAAGAGCAGTTAATTGTTGTTCGCTAGTAGAAACTTGTTGCGTTGCTTGTTCGAGTTGGTCTTGAAGTTGTTGTTTATCTCGTTCAAGTTGTTGAGAATGACTTTGTAAGGTGTATTTTTCTTGCGTCAGAGCAGTTAATTGTTGCTCGCTAGTAGAAACTTGCTGGGTTGCCTGTTCAAGTTGATTTTGCAGATGTTGAGAATGGCTTTGTAAGGTGTCTTTATCTTGCGTAAGAGACAAAAGTTGCTCTTTGAGTTGGTCTTTATCTTTAGTAAGTGAAGTGAGGCGTTTTTCTAAGGTGACGACTTTTTGAGTTTCTTGACGTAACGAAGCGGCAGTGCGATCGCTTTCAGTGCGTAAACTGTTAAGTGATTGTTGATGTTCGGTTTGTAGCGTTTTATTATTTTTTTCTAACTGAGTGACAGACTTTTCCAAAGCAGCTACTTTATCACGTTCTTGCTTGAGATTGACGGTTAAGCTGCTTTTTTCTGTTTTTATAGCTGTGAAAGCTTGCTGAAGATGAGTTACTTTCTCAGACGCTTCAGCGAAATTTTGCTTAAGTTGCTTGTTTTTCTCAGTTACTTTGGCTTTTGATCCCTCTATCTGAGCTAAAGTGCTTTCTACAGTCTCTTTTGCTTGGATTAAGTCTTGCTGTTTGCTTAGCAGTTCTGCTTCTTGTTTTACCTTACGGCTTCGGAATTGCCAGAAAGCGAGGGAACCTCCTAAAATTACTATCAACTCTGCTGCGATCGAGTAAATTAATTCATTGGTCATGTTTATCTCCTGATAAAAGCAGTCCTGGCAAATCTATCGTGTAGAGCGCGTTCTGAGTGCAAGACTCCGTTGAAACTCAGCTATTGTTTATATTTATATCAAGCAAAGATCTGGACTATAATCTAACCATAACAAATCTAACAAATCTTAATAAACAGAGGGAGAGCGCGATCGCTCTTCATTTTGAGTGGGATCGAAATTTAAGATAATTAAATTATCCTTATTAACTCATCACTTGATTGTACAGTGCGATCGCGCTCCGTTAACGTTACACTAGCTTAGATTGAATACAATGCGAGAGAGTAAAAAAATTCCGCTTGACACCTCAACCATGATGGATGCGTTTAGCCCTATACCGCCTGAGTGGACACAAAGTGCCGTTCATGCTTACCAATTCTGCTGTCCACAATGCCGACAAAGTGCCAGTAAAGCGAAGCAAGTCTGGATTAACCGCCGTTCCCCCGTTATGGGGGAAGATTATCGCCGTAAATGGCAAGAATTCTACTCTTGTGAGTGCCAGCAAGTTTGGTGGGCCTGGAGTAGCGATCGCCCCCCCTCCGAATTCTCCCAACCTCTAGAATAAACAGAGAACAAAATCCAGATATTCTAAATATTACTGTTACTGTCCTCGTCAACAAATCAATGCAATTCTCCAAAATCCTGATTGCCAATCGCGGGGAAATCGCCTTACGAATCTTGCATAGCTGCGAAGAACTGGGAATCGCTACTGTTGCCGTCCACTCTACCATTGATCGCCAAGCCCTCCACGTTCAACTGGCTGATGAGAGTGTCTGTATCGGCCCTCCCCCCAGTAGCAAAAGCTATCTCAACATTCCCAACATTATCGCTGCTGCCCTAACGCGCAATGCGACGGCAATTCATCCAGGCTACGGATTTCTGGCAGAAAACGCTAAATTTGCCGAAATTTGCGCCGATCACAAAATTGCCTTTATCGGCCCTTCTCCCGCAGCGATTCTGGCCATGGGTGACAAATCAACCGCCAAAAAAACCATGCAAAAAGCAGGCGTTCCGACGATTCCAGGCAGTCCAGGGCTACTGGAAAGTGAACAGGAGGCCAAGTCTCTCGCCAGCGAAATCGGCTATCCAGTGATGATTAAAGCCACCGCCGGCGGGGGAGGAAGGGGAATGCGTTTGGTAAAGGAAGAAAGCGAGTTTTTTCGGCTGTTCCAAGCGGCCCAAGGAGAAGCAGAAGCCGCTTTCGGCAATCCAGGGGTCTATCTCGAAAAATTTATCGAACGTCCCCGGCACATTGAGTTTCAAATTATGGCAGACAGTCACGGCCATGTCATTCACTTAGGGGAACGCGACTGTTCCATTCAACGCCGCCACCAAAAACTGCTTGAAGAAGCCCCCAGTCCCTTTTTAACGCCGCGATTACGCCAAAAAATGGGGGAAGCAGCCATTAAAGCGGCAAAATCGATTCATTATGTCGGGGCGGGGACGATAGAATTTTTGGTGGACGCGCAGGGCAATTTTTACTTTATGGAGATGAATACCCGCATCCAAGTCGAACATCCCGTAACAGAGATGATCACGGGGTTGGATTTGGTCAGGGAACAAATTCGTATTGCCCAAGGAGAAAAGCTTTTATTGAATCAAGCTGAGGTTAAATTTTCGGGACACGCGATTGAATGCCGCATCAACGCCGAAGACCCTGACCAGAATTTTCGCCCCCATCCAGGCAAAATCAGTGCATATTTGCCACCAGGAGGGCCAGGAGTCCGCATGGATTCCCACGTCTACACCGACTACGAAATTCCGCCCTATTATGACTCTCTCATTGGCAAATTGATCGTCTGGGGGCCGAATCGAGAAGTTGCTATCAAGCGTATGCGTCGTGCTTTACGAGAATGTGCGATTACAGGCATTCCAACAACTATCGACTTTCACCAACGCATCTTAGAAACCCCGGCTTTTCTCGCAGGTGAAGTTTATACCAATTTTATTGAGGAACATCTCCTAAAATCTTGACACTCCCCAGCCCTAAAGGGACGGGGATTCTTCTTTCAGCGAGCCAACTTGCCATCATAGAATTGCTCCAACGATAGTAGAGGTCGATTCTCCAGAAGCGTTGCTCGGATCTAGTCCGAAGGTTCCGATATGTCCTACCGTACCCAATCCTGAGTTAAGGATATTTATACCAGCGTTGTGATCCCGATCTAGTTTGCATCCGCACTGACAAACGTGAGTACGAGTAGATAGAGATTTTTTCACAATTACGCCACAGATAGAGCATTCCTGAGAAGTATAAGCAGGATTAATTGCAACAGTTACCCGTCCAAATACCTTGCCGAAATACTCTAACCAAACTCTAAATTGATACCATCCAGCATCGTTAATTGATTTTGCTAGACAGTGATTTTTAACTAAGTTCTTAATTCTCAAATCTTCATAGACCACTACATCGTTAGATGTGATTACGCACCGTGCTAATTTCACAGCATGGTCTTTACGTTGTCTACTTATTTTGAGGTGAACTTTCCCTAATTTGGCTCTAGCCTTGCCTCTATTGCTAGAACTTTTAACTTTTCTAGAAACAAGTCTTTGTGACCGTTTCATCTTTTTTTCCCCAGTTCGGTAAAACCGTGGATTTTCAATTTTGTTACCTAATGAATCAGTGTAGAAGCTTTCCAACCCAACATCTAAACCAATAGCCTGATGTGTTGGTTCAATTGCTTCTGTCCGGTCAACAGATATACAAAACTGAACGTAGTAACCATCTGCTCGTTTTACCAGCCTCACTCGCTTAATCTGATTTGGCTGATAGAAATTAAGGTCGCGAGTACCTTTCATCTTTAATTTGCCAATCCTCTTCTTATCAGTGAAAGTGATTGATTTTCTATTTTCAGATAGTTTCCATCCAGAGGTTTTATACTCTACGCTTCTACAATTTTTCTGAAATTGTGGATAGCCCTTTAAACCCAAAGACTTTTTCTTGCAGTTGTCATAGAACCGAGTGATAGCAGCCCAAGCGCGTTCAGCCGCAGCTTGTCTAGCCATTGAGTTTAATTTGTCGACAAACGAAAACTCTTTAGCGATCAAAGCGCAATGTCTTGAGAGTTCAACCCATGACTTAGCTTGCCCATCCATCCATAGACGAATCGCTTTGTTTCGGATAAACTGAGTTGTCCGAATCGCTTCATCGATCGCGGTGAATTGAGCCGCTTTTCCGTAGGTTTTGAACTCTAAAACTATCATCTGTTACCTCCATTTTTATGATAGCAACAGTTTTGTAAAAGTGCTATCATAAGTTTTAAATCTGTAGGCGGTTAAAACCGCTAACTACGTTCATGAGGCAGTTCCGTTGGCAAGCCAGTGCGCAACAACTGGCGGTTTCCGCCGAGGAGCAACTGGCGCGGGTTTCCCGACATAAGGAAACTGCCGTCCCCGTGCCTAAAGTCAGGGGCTTTCCGCTCGCTTTTCGGTAAGCTGCATCAAATTCACATTAGTCCAAGCGATGAACTATTAACTGTTAACTGTTAATAGACAGGCTCGTTGCCGGGTTTCCACTTAATATTGCAACCAATACTCGGTTTTTGCGTCGGATTAACCGGATTTCCTGCTAAAACAGCCTCAATAGCTGCTCTTAAATCTTGGCCCGTGACAGGAAGGTTATTACCTGGGCGACTGTCATCGAGTTGTCCGCGATAGACTAAACTGCGATCGCGATCAAATAGAAAAAAGTCGGGCGTACAAGCGGCGGTATAAGCTTTAGCGATTTCTTGGCTTTGATCGTAGCAAAAAGGAAAATTGAACTCCAATTGTTTTGCCAAGGCTTTAAGATGGTCGGGAGAATCGTCGGGATAGTTGGCAGCATCATTAGCACTAATAGCAACAATACCCAATCCTTTCTCAAGATAATCATGACCGAGTTGAGCTAATTGCGCTTGCACGTGCTTGACAAAAGGGCAATGACGGCAAATAAACATGACTAAAAAGGCAGGTTTATCGGCAAAAGTCTCTAGCGTAATCGTCTGGCCAGACACAACGTCAGGCAGGTGGAAGTTGGGAGTTTTTGTGCCTAAAGGCAACATAGTAGAAGGAGTTAAAGCCATAATTTTATTATCAATTATTAACTCTGATTAAAGGATTAAACTACGATGGATTTTTCTCTTTATCATAGTCCTCATTCAATCATTTAAATCATAGTACCAATGACCCTTAAATTGCTGCTATATTAGTTTCTCCTGTTCTAATTCTAACAATGTCATCAACAACAGAGATGAAGATTTTGCCGTCACCGAGTTCCCCTGTTTGGGCGGCTTCAACGATCACTTGTACTATGTCTTCTACTTGAGAGGTTTCGACAATGATTTCTACTCTCATTCTGACCACAAAATCAACGCTAAACTCAGTTCCTCGATAGCGGGTCGTCTGTCCTTTTTGAGTGCCGAATTGGCGAATTTCGGTCACGGTCATGCCAATCGCGCCGACATTGACCGCAAACAGTTTTACTTCATCGAGTTTGTGAGGCCGGATAATTGCCTCAATTTTGGTTAGGTTGCTCAACATTTGATAGGGATAAATTGATTGAATATTTATTTAGCTTTTTCTTGAGGAAACGCACCAGGACGCACGGCGAGAGTTTGGCTAGTTCCTTGACGGTTTACATCCACGTCGAGCTTGTCACCAATGGTACTAGCTTCTACCCGTTCTTGCACGTCGGCTGCCGTTGTGACGGGTTGTCCCCCAACTGAGAGAATGATATCACCTGCTTGAAAACCTGCCTGGGCAGCAGGAGACTTGGGAACGACGCGGATAACTAACACGCCAGTATCTTGAGCAATTTTGAAGGACAATTCGCTGTCTCGGTTGAGTTCCTCTTGAATTTCGGGCGATAGGGTAATCATGTGAATCCCCAAATAAGGATGATCTACCCTGCCCTTAACCGCTAGTTGGTCGGCAACGCGCTGGGCCGTTTCGATAGGAATGGCAAACCCCAATCCTTGCGCGTCAGCGCGGATGGCCGTGTTGACCCCAATCACTTCGCCTTGAGCATTGAGGAGAGGCCCACCGGAGTTACCGGGGTTGATGGCAGCATCGGTTTGAATAAACCTCACCCGCTTGTCGGGAACGCCGACTTCCGTGCTGGTTCGCCCTAACGCACTGATAATCCCTACAGTAACAGTATTATCTAAGCCGAGCGGGTTGCCAATCGCGATCGCCCACTCTCCCGGTAGTAAATTTGCCGTCTGGCCTAAAGTGACAGTCGGTAAGTTTTTTGCCTCAATTTTAACGACTGCCACATCGGTTATTTCGTCTACGCCGATAACTCTCCCTTGAAAAACTTGACCGTCTCTGAGGATAACTTTCACCTTTTGGGTTCCGTTGACGACGTGCGCGTTCGTCAGCAGTTGGCCGTCAGGACTGAGGATAAAACCTGACCCCGTTCCCCGTTCGATGTGTTCTTTGGGAATAGGCATTTCATCGCCAAAAAAACGGCGAAAAAAAGGCTGATCAAAAGATTCTGGGAGGTTTTCAGCAATTTGGCGGGCGGCATCTATGCGAACGACAGCCGGCCCCACTTTTTGGACGGCCTTGGCAATAAAATTTAAATTTTCTGAAGCCGTAGAGTTGGTAGAAAAGGGAAAAGGTGGGAGAACGGCGGGAACCACTGAGGAGGGTTGGGCAGTCTGAGTTGTAGCGGGGGAAAGCAAATGACGGCTGGCGATAACCCCTAGACTGCCACCGAGGGTTAGCAGTCCGGCACAGACAGCTAGCTGTTTTAACGATAAACTCATAATACTCAAGCCCCGATAATAACGAGCGCGTCTCTATATTAAAAATTATGGCAGAGTTTCCCCAGATCAGTTAGCAGTAAACCTTAGAGACGGGAAATTTCGCGTCTGTATAATAACTCAGTTGTCAGTCAGAATTTATCGTTGAAATGAGCAAAATTGATCGCTTTCGTTTAGCGGTTGCGGTGGCAACTGCCAAAACCGTTACTACTGCCGTCCGGTGGTTGCGTTTGGGGGCAGCTAGCGTCCTGCCCGGAGAAATCGCCCGCCGCCTCCATCCTCGCCTGCTGTCGCTACTGTGTGAGCAACTCCCACAAGGGGTTATTTTGGTGGTGGGAACCAACGGGAAAACGACCACTTCGCTGTTGCTGCGAACCATTTTAGAAAAACAAGGCGTTCGTGTTGCCCACAACGCGACAGGGGCGAATTTAATCAATGGATTAATTACGGCTTTGTTGGCAAATACTAACCTCATCGGTCAGATTAAGGCAGATTATGCCATTTTGGAAGTCGATGAAAATGTCTTGCCTTTGGTCTTAAAAGACTGCCCTCCTCGTATTATTCTGGCGTTAAATCTCTTTCGCGACCAACTTGATCGCTACGGTGAAGTTGATACTATCAGTCAACGCTGGCAAAAAGCGATCGCACCCTTATCCCCTCATACCATTATCATTCTCAATGCCGACGATCCAACCCTCTCTTACCTTGGACAACAACTCCCCCAGCAAGTGCGCTATTTCGGGTTGAGTGAACCGTCTCTTTATCTTGATGAAATTCCCCATGCTGTCGATTCGATTTACTGCCCTCGTTGTGGTCATCTCCTCACTTACCAAGGCGTTTATCTGTCGCATTTAGGTGATTTTCACTGTCCGAGTTGTGGTTTCCAAAAAAGTCAACTCGCCCTACATTCCCCAGACTGGCCACAAATTCTCATTGGGGTTTATAACAAATACAATACCCTGGCGGCGGGTTTGGTAGCGCAAGCCTTGGGAATTGACACCAACGCGATTTTTGAGGCGGTTAAAGACTTTCGAGCGGCGTTTGGACGGGCCGAAGAATTGACGGTTCGAGGCAAGCACGTCCGCATTTTACTGTCTAAAAACCCAGTGGGGATGAATGAAACTATTCGTGCTGTTAATGAGATTAAAGCGCGTGGCAAAGCTTCTACTACCTTAATTGTCCTCAATGATCGCATCCCCGATGGTACAGATGTTTCTTGGATTTGGGATGTCGATGTAGAAAAATGGGTTCAGTTGGGGGGGACGGTGGTCGTCAGTGGCGATCGCGTCTATGATATGGCATTGCGGTTACAATACGCGCAAAATAGGCTTAACGGAAACCAACCTCCGGTAAAATTCGTCGTAGAACCCGACCTGCAAAATGCGATTTCAACCGCTTTAAACCTGACACCAAGCGGCGAAACCCTGCACATCTTGCCGACTTATTCGGCCATGCTAGAAGTGCGCGGCATTCTCACTGGACGACAAATTTTGTAAGCGGGAGATTGATGCGATCGCTAATTTATATTTATTAATTTTACATTTGACTAATTTCTTCTAGGGTAGGTGGGTTGAACTTTTTGGATAGGAGAAGCGAGCGCCTCTATAATTCCCTCTAGCGCGTCAGTCACTTCTGTAAAAGGTTTTATATCAAAAGCGACATCTTCTCGTCCCGTTTGAGTCACTTCAACTTTAATCTCTTTTCCATTAGGAAGCTTGACGGGAATTCTTTCTAAGCAACTCTCTGTATATTCCATCGTTTTTTTTGTAATTTTTGAGAATTAAAAGCATTTTAACGTGATTTCTTGAATATAATTCTATCAACTAAGGTTTTCTCAAGCCCTGTAAAGTTATACGATTAAAATAGTGAACTTACATCAAGGAACACAATTACTATGGCTTTAGCAGTCGGAACTGTTGCACCCAACTTTACTACCGTTGATGATGAGGGAAAAACCGTTTCCCTCTCTGACTTCCAGGGCAAAATGGTCGTCCTCTACTTTTATCCTAAAGATGATACCCCTGGTTGCACCAAACAAGCGCAAAGCTTCCGCGACAACTACGACCAGTACCAAGATCAAGATATGGTAGTGTTGGGCGTAAGTATGGATGACCAAGCTTCTCATAAGCAGTTCAAAGAGAAATACGGTCTGCCTTTTCAACTCCTAGTCGATAGTAATGGGGCAATTACCGAAGCTTACGATGTCAGTAGTGGCGGCTATTCCAAGCGCGTTACTTACATCATTGATGCAGAAGGCAAAATTGCTCATGTCGATGAAAAGGTAAAAACCGATACCCACGCACAAGATATTCTGCAAGCAGCAAGTTAATTAATTTTATCAAGTCAATAACCCTATCCGTAGGGGCATGGCAATGCCATGCCCCTACACCCATTCATACGGATTTGGTATAAGCGTCAACAGGACTTACGCACAACCCCTACTCATAGTAAGTGACATAGCTTCTAATAAGATTTGGCTAGAATGAATAGTTAACCTCAACGCAGCCTAAAGGCTTTTTGCCATTGCGGGAAGTTTGAGGCTAAGCGAAGCTTTGAATGATTCCTCTCTACCCCCACACTCCATGAACTTCAAATCGCCCTCCCAACCTCCCGTTTTTAATTTATTAAGTATTGGCCAGCGAGGCGTTGGAAAAACCGTCTTTCTGGCAGGAAGTTATGCCGAATTAAATGCTGCCTCTGATCAAGCTCAATTGCATCCTCTCTGGTTTGAGAGTCAAAGTAGTCGTGAAAAAGACAATTTAGAAGGAATTCTCAATTATGTAGCGCAAACGGGCCAATATCCGCCCCCGACCATGAAAATTACCGATTTTAACTTTGTCCTCAAACGGCGCGATCGCCGAGGAACAAGAACGCTATGCTATTTTCGCTGGTGTGATATTCCGGGAGAATACTGCAATTTTGAACACCCAGAGTTTCAGCAAATGGTCTTGACTTCTCAAAGTTGCTGCGTGTTTATTAATGCTCATCGCCTCGTGTACGAATCCCAATATCTTGAATCGCTTGATGCTGTGGTCAAACAAGTCATTTCCATTGCTAACCTGCTGGACAAATCGATTACACAGTATCGATTTGCCTTAATTTTTACGCAATGCGATCGCCTAGCCAACGGCCCCATAGGTCGCCTGCAAATTGAAGAACATCTCCTCCCTCTGATCACTGGTTTAGAAGCCGCCTCTGCTTGTTATCAACGTTTTTATTCAGCCGTCCCCATCGTTGAAGAAGCAGACACCTTTAAGCTCAAACCCATTGGGGCTGCTGCTGCTTTTTTGTGGCTCGTCTCTCAACTGCAACAAAGCCGACGTTCGCCTTCGTCATCGACGCTAGCAACCTCTCTCAAAACCGATGTCTCACCTCTACAATACTGGTTGAATGCACGGCCAAAAATTCGCGGCAAGTGGCTGGCTATTGGTTTAGGGGTTGCCCTATTGATGGCAGTCATCGTTTCAGCTATCCCTAATTTAATACCTAATTTTGAGGAAGATTCGCTAATCAATCAGCAGATACGTCGGTATGAAGAGACAATTCAACGAAATCCTGATGATTTCAATACATTAGTCATTTTAACCAATCTTTATCTTGAGCAAGGTCAGACTGAAAAAGCGATTTCCTTAATGGAAAAGATTGTGCAACTCAAACCTGATAACCTCGATTGGCAATTTAATCTGGCAAAATTGTATGAATTGGTCGAACAAAAGCCAAAAGCTGAACAAGTGTATGATCGCATTCTCACGCAAGACTCTCAGCAGTTTAAGGCTCTATTAGCTAAAGCTCTACTGCGTCAAGAACAAGGCGATCGCGCCACCGCTCAAAGGCTCTTTCAACAAGCCGAGCAAGTGGCCCCTTCTAAGGAACTTAAAGCTAAAATTCGCCAAATTGCTCAGGATTTTAAGGATTAGGGGCTAGTTCCCTGTCAAATGACTGAATGTTCATATAGACCAAACAAACTCATCTTTTCTATTCAACCTTAGTTGATTCGCTTGGTTTGGTGGACAAAATACGCTAAAGTAGGCAAGATGGACTGTCGCTCTAGTAACAGGAACGCCCAATCAGGAGAACTATTAAGATGCTGACCTTAAAAATTGTCGTTTATCTCGTCGTGATTTTCTTCATTTCTTTGTTTATTTTCGGCTTTTTGTCGAGCGATCCCACCCGCAACCCTGGACGCAAAGACTTTGAATAAGTCCAAAAGGCTGTGCTAACTTAGGTGAATAAGGCGGCAGGGGCGAGGTCAGGCTCGTCCCAACTTTCTAGTCGCTTAGTCTTGTTGCAGGTCGCCCTTCAACCTCTAAGCCCGATCGCGAGCTAAACAATGCCCCCATTTGTTCCGCCCTCCCATCCTCCTGCTCTCATTAAACCTGTAGCCTCTCCCTGCGATCGCCTAGCTTCTGCCTGCTTTTTGACCGGAAAGAGCAAGGTTTCTCGTCAAAGCTCCTTACTCATTGCGGATACTCGCTCTGCCTCAGACTCTCTAGAATCTCCTCCGCCAGTTGTTGAGTTCTACTTTGCTGACCCCCAGGCTGTCCCTCAAACCCCTACACATCTCCCTGCCCATGAGGGAACCGCTCAAGAACTCGGCCAGCCCATCACCGCCGGGGAATCTCAGTCACAGTCCGTATCTGTGGGGGATTTACCGGCTCAGGCGTTGGTCATCCCAGGGTTGAGCTACCTCAAAAGTTCATCGCACAGCGATCGCACGAGTCACCTAGTCACCCGCCAGCGCGGCGGTCAGACTCAGCAATTTTTCCTGTCGGCCGCTCCTGACGCGGCCCAGACAGTGCAGGTTCCTGACGCTGAAGCCGAAGATGCACCCTCAAAAGAAGTCAGCGTCGTCGAACTGATTGCCGACCGCCAGGAATATGATTCCGTCAAACGGGTTGTCTACGCTCAGGGCAATGTGGTGATGCGCTTTGCCAACGGCACACTATTGGCCGATCGGCTGCAAGTTAATCTCAATGATCGCTTTGCCGTAGCCCAAGGGCAGGTAATACTCCAGCGCGGCGATCAAACCTTGCGCGGCGAAAGATTTGAATATTACTTCGTTCAAGATAGTGGCGTAATCTTCAATGCCAACGGGGAACTCTATCAACCAACGACCGGACGCGATTTCGCCCCCAGTTTACCCACCGATGTCGCCACTGACCTCATTCCCAATGCCACCCTCAATGAACGACTCGCGACTAGTCAACCCCTACAACGGGTAACGACTGCCGGGGGGATTAACTATTCTGTTGGCAATCCGGCGGATGTTGCCAACGTTACCGGCCTCGGCAGCACGCCAGCCAATCAGACAAGTGGTGGCACACTCAATCGGATTCGCTTTCAGGCTGAACGTCTCGAATTTGATGGCGATGGCTGGCGGGCTACCAATGCTCGCCTGACCAATGACCCATTTTCTCCGCCTGAAGTCGAAATCAGGGCCGAACAAGCGACTTATCGCAACATTGCTCCGTTAGTCGATGTGATTGAGTTGACCAATTCCCGCATCGTCTTCGACCAAGAGAATTCGTTTCCTACCCAAGATCGGCTGGTAATCGATCAGCGAGATCGCCAGCCTGGTGTCATTTCTTTTGGCTATGATGGAGAAGATAGGGGCGGCTTGTACGTGGAGCGCGGGTTTAACGTTATTGATACCGATACCGTCAGTTGGGAAATTAAACCGCAGTACTTGATCCAAAAAGCCCTCTTTCCTGACGCTTTTCCGGCAGATAATCCCACCGATCAAGAGGTCAGTCCCTTGAGTCCTTCGGTGTTTGGCTTAGTGACTAACCTAGAGGCAACATTGGGCGATCGCACCAGTCTCTACGCCCGGACTTCTTTTTCTAGCCTCGATCTCAATGATATTAGCGAGTTTTTTAGGGCCAAGATTTTTCTCCAGCAAAAGGTCGATCCGTTGAATATCACTCACGACCTGCGCTTGGAATACAATTACCGGGAACGGCTGTTTAACGGCTCTTTGGGCTTCCAGACAGTCCAAAGCAGCTTTGGGTTGATCCTGGTATCGCCCACTATCCCTCTTGGAAGCAGTGGTTTCTATCTGAGCTATCAAGGGTCGCTTCAACAGATTGAGGCTCCCACCGATCAATTAGATCTACTCACTCCGCCGCTTTTAGTCTTTCCTGACGATTTCCAGGCGACTTTGGTGCGCGTTCAAGGAGCAGCTTCTTTATTTCGTCCGTTTACTCTCTGGCAGGGAGAAGCCCTTCCCCCAACCCCCGAAGAAGGCTTGCGCTATACGCCCACCCCCGTACAGCCTTTCTTGCAACTGGCGACGAGTGTGACGGGCGTGACCAGTTTTTACAGTAATGGAGGTTCTCAGCCTTCTCTGACAGGCAGTATCGGACTGCTGGGGCAATTTGGTCATTTTTCCCGCCCTTGGTTGGACTATACAGGTTTTAACATCGCTTTTAGCCAAGCCTTACGAGGGGATGCTTCACCTTTCTTTTTTGATCGCTTTGTCGATACGCAAACCGTTTCTTGGGGCCTTACGCAGCAAATTTACGGCCCGGTGCGCTTTGGCATTCAAAGTTCCTTCAATTTAGAAACCAACGATGAAATTAATACCGATTATTTCCTTGAATACAGCCGCCGGACTTATAGTTTACTCTTGCGCTACAATCCTGTGCTAGAAATTGGCTCAATTAACCTCCGTATCAGTGATTTTAACTGGAGTGGCAACCCCGGCCCCTTCGATGGGACGGGCATTCGTCCGGTGATTCAAGGAGTCACGCGCTGATAAGAGACTGTTGATAAAGTAAATTTTAAAGCGGTGCGGCAGCACTCGCTCCAGCGCGAGACCGCCTGTTACAGATCGAGCGGACTTCTTACTCCCTTTCCACCGCGATTGAGGACGTGGGTGTAAATCATTGTGGTTTTTACATCCTTGTGTCCCAATAATTCCTGTACCGTGCGGATGTCATAGCCATTTTGCAAGAGATGAGTGGCGAAACTATGGCGAAACGTATGACAACCAACTTTTTTGTTGATTTTTGCGGTTTGAACAGCCTTTTTAATCGCTTTTTGCAGTCCGCTTTCGTGGAGATGATGGCGGCGAACGATGCCACTGCGAGGATCGGTAGAGATGTTTCCCGACGGAAAAACATACTGCCAAATCCATTCCCGATTGGCATTGGGATATTTTCTTATCTTAGCAAAAGGCAGGTAAACCGCACCGTACCCTCTTGCCAAATCCTGTTGATGTAAGCGTTTTACGCCTTGGAGGTGATCTTGCAATACAGGCAACAAGCGGTTGGGCAACATGGTTACTCGGCTTTTCATGCCTTTGCTATCTCGGATTTGAATTTGATGTTGGGCAAAGTCCACATCTTTGACGCGAAGTTGTAGCACCTCGGATAATCTCAATCCACTACCATAGAGTAATTGAACGACGAGTTGATAGGTTCCAGATAAGTGTCGGATAATGTCGAAAACTTCTTCTTGAGTTAGGACTGTAGGCAAATATCGAGGACGTTTGGCTCTAAGCGCGTCTATGGGGGCGTTGAGTTCGAGCTTGAGGACTTCACGATAGAGGAATAATAAAGCACTTAGGGCTTGATTCTGAGTAGAGGCGGCTACGTTTTCCTCGATGGCTAAATGGCTTAAAAATGCCTCAATTTCAGAACTATTCATATCTCTAGGATGTTGTTTATGATGAAACAAAATGTAGCGTCGAATCCAGGAGATATAGGTTTCTTCGGTGCGGTAGGAATAGTGTTTGATCCGAATCACCTCACGCACTCGATCAAGTAATTTTGGAGGATTTGGCTCGATAGGAGGAGGGATAGACAAGTTAAGTGCCGAATACTTTTGTTAAATATAATGAACTGTGCTAACCATTGAGTGCCACGGAGAATATACTGAAGTTTATCGGTCTAATCACCCTGAAGAGGGATCTTAGATAGACTCTATCGGTCTAATCACCCTGAAGAGGGATCTTAAATGGACTTTGTCGGTCTAGTTACCCTAAATTGGGATCTTAGGCGGAAACTGTCAGTCTAATTAATAGTTAGCCGCTTGCCCCATAAGTTATATTTACTGAATCTCACCAAGAGATAGGGAAATTTATGGCTTCAGACCTAAACTTTGTTGAATATGTCCGCGATCAAATCAACGAATCGGGGCAAATCTCTTTCAAAAAAATGTTTGGCGAATATGC
Source organism: Microcystaceae cyanobacterium (assembly GCA_041743025.1). Taxonomy (GTDB): domain Bacteria; phylum Cyanobacteriota; class Cyanobacteriia; order Cyanobacteriales; family Microcystaceae; genus JBGTNM01. Next base: position 3,490 of record JBGTNM010000182.1, on the reverse strand, counting down.
GATCTACTACGATGAGAAAGTCATTGCGCTTATTTGCGATAACCAACTATTTATAAAACCGACTGCTGGTGGGCGTTCCATGATTGGTAGTGTTGTAGAAACATCGCCATACCCAGGTGCTAAGCCGCACTTCTTGATTGGAGAACAGCTTGATGATCGACAATGGATGTCGAATCTCATTCAATTAACTGCAAGTGAGGTTCCTGCCCCGAAACCCAAAAAAGCAAAATCCAAAAAAGCAAAAATATGAAATTTGGCTACACTATTGTCTACGTCTCATCGGTTGCGGATGCACTGACCTTCTACAAGGATGCATTTGGCTTTGAAACGCGCTTTTTGCATGAGTCCGGTCAGTATGGTGAGTTGAATACGGGCGAAACAGTGCTTGCTTTTGCCTCTCATGAGATGGGTGAGATGAATCTTGACGGGCGTTATCAAAAAAACGATCTCAATGCTATGCCTTTTGGCGTTGAGCTAGCGTTCATCACCGATAATGTGGCATCAGCATTTGCCAAGGCAGTTTCCGCTGGTGCAGTTTCCATTAAAGAACCGAGCACTAAGCCTTGGGGTCAAGTCGTTGCATATGTACGGTCTAGAGAAGGGTCATTAATTGAGCTTTGTTCCCCGATCAGCGGCTAACAATCCGCCTGCACACCGACCGTATAGAGTTGGTTGGTTGAGTCCGAGAGCTTACTAGCGGCGGGTGAGGCGGAACGTTAGACAGCTTAGGTATTGGTAGGGACTAACTTCAAGGTTGTCAGAAAATTAGGTAAAATTAACGTTAGATCCCCTACACCTATGGACAGATGGCATCTCCCCAATTAGAAAGCGTTGGTTATACCAGTGGGATAGATAGTCAAGCCCTCTATTTTGAGGGTGCAATTCTCTTACAGCGTCAACTTTTATCAACAGGCATCGAGCTTGCTCATTTTCGTCATTCATCGGACAGCATACCCACTGGTGTTGAGCAACAGCACGTCATCTTAATTCATACAGAGGTGTCAGCGGGTACACAAGTAGAGCAAACCATTGATGAGCAATATCAGACGGCAGAAATGAGAGTTGGGGATGTTATTATCGTTCCAGCTCACTCTACATGCAGTAGTTCTTGGAATCGAGAACACTCATACTTGGCTCTCATGATTAAACCTGATGTGTTTGAGAAGCGGCTTAGAGAACACGTTGTGGGAAATTCGATTGAACTCTTATCCCAATTCATGCTTTCAGACTCACTGCTGTTTGGAGTTGGGAACGCATTAAAGCAAGAGTTACAAACCTCTGGACTCGGTGGACAACTCTATATTGATGCGTTGCTAGGAGCATTGTTTGCCCATCTATTGCAGTACTACTGTACTCAGAAACCGATTCATGAATCGTATGTCGGTGGACTACCAAAGTATAAACTGCAACAAGTTGTGGATTACATCCATGCTCATCTCGATCAAGAGCTAGCTTTGGCTGATTTAGCAGCGATCGCCCAAATTAGTCCTAACTATTTCACCACGCAATTTAAGCAATCTGTAGGTTTTGCGCCCCATCAATATGTGATTCAGCAGCGCGTAGAACGAGCAAAGAAGTTACTCGTCAATGGTGAAGAGAAAATTGCAGATATTGCCTATCAAGTTGGATTTACTCACCAAAGCCATTTGACTCGTCACTTTAAACGCTTGGTTGGTGTGACTCCAAAGCAGTTTCTTATTCAGCAGTAAGAATGTGCTAGGAAACGGAGAAACGTGCAAGAAACCTTGAGGACAATGCTGTTGAATAGGATCAGTTGAGTTTAGAGGCTCTAAGATGACGCTTTATTCAATTGGCAATTGGCTTTTCCTGCTAGGTTCTCTCATTTTTACAGGTGATTCAGTTAGCGAAGTTTTTACAGATTGTTCACTACATTCAATTGAACATCTATTGGCAAGCCTCCTATTCACAACGGGCTGTATTCTCTTCCTCCAAGAACCAACTCAGCAAGAAGATTCCAAATCGTTGTGACAACACTCTGTTATATGACCAAATGATTTATACCGTTAGGCTTAATTTACATACAAAGGTTTTTATTCATGATGAGAAATGATATTCCGCTGCTCTTAAAATCCTTCATAGCTTTTCTACATCCTTTGATTATGACAGCAGTTGTCACTGCTACCTTCTATGCTGCCTACTTTGGGGTACAAACAAGACGCACTCGTACAGCACGGAGCGAAGAGAAAAAAGAACTGGTAAAAAAGAAGTTCAACCTAAAGCACGCTCAAGTAGCCTCGATCTTGCTTTCAATGTGGGTAATTGGTGTTGTTTGGGGAATGGCAGTAACTTATTATCTGTATGGGCAGTTGTTTTTTAGTCCTCATCTCATTGTTGGATTAAGTGTCATCTGTTTTGCTGCCCTTGCTGGCTCACTATCTACTTTCATCCATCAAGGCAAGAGTTGGGCAAGAGTTCCACATATCGCATTTGGCGTATTAATTGCTATTCTATCTATTGCTCAGGTTGTAACAGGGGTTAGCATTCTCATTCAAGATATGTTACCGGAAATGTTTAGCAAATAAGCAAATTGCAGTTGCCAGCCGTCTAACAAGTAGATGAAGCGGACGGTTGAGAGATTTTGGTGAGGTTATCAAGGTTTCCTACCGCCGCTTATCTTAGTCGTTAGGCTGCGCGAGAGTATCCAATTATCTTTCTCTTGTAGTCATGCTCAGTCAAGTTGTTTAAAAATGTAACAAGGAGTTCATATGTCCGAGTATAAATCCAAAGAACAGAGCAAGAAGATTTATCGTTACAAGTACGAAGGTCAAACCACAATAGACTTGGCAGCAGGAACTACTATTGTGTTAACAGCACTCACATGTAATACGACCGAGGATAATGCTGGTGCTGATGAAGCTGAACTTCGGATCTGGTCTGACAATAATTTCCAGTCCCATCGGAAGGACATGGATAATGGAGATGTCTGGAATCTGAACATCCGCCTGACCTTTTCCTACCGCGTCAAGATAGAGTTGTGGGATCTTGATAACCCAGGTTTTCCTCTCTACGACGATCACGATCATCTTGGAACAGTCATCATTAATCCAGACCAGCCGAATGGTACAGGGACTTTCACTCAAGATGGTGCAGATTACAGAATCGATTGGATTCCCGGCTAAAGTGAGATCGCTCTACAGGGTCAATGCAGAGCAAACGCATAAAAATTCTATAAAAATGTGAATGAGCACCAGTAGCGTCATTGCAAATAAAAACTGCTAGATACAGTAAGCACCGGTCTCAATAAGCATGAAATATTAGGAATTTTCTCAATAGGCTTCCTCTTATTGATTCATGCGTTTGCCCTGAAGGTCAATGCACCATCAGTGCGATCACCGATCTTGTAGGGTGCATTAATGAAATGTAACGCACCTTTTCTTTGCTTGAACAAAAGTAGTTAAGCAAGTTTTCCTATTGCTTGTTTTTCCGTATCCCATAGGATACACTTAAAGCATGATTGAAATTCGGGAGA
>JBGTNM010000181.1:0-4591 GCA_041743025.1 Microcystaceae cyanobacterium | reverse complement strand
CTCTTTTTTAAATTTACAAGAGAACTTATCCTGAATATTAATTCAGGAGAAAAGGCAAATTTTAGGTAGGGTTAAATTAGTTTAGGGCAAGCTTTTAAAATTTGCTATTATACCATAAAAAACTTTTGCAAGAGGTCTATTGAAGGAGAAGATTTAGAAACAGTCAATTTGTACTGATTAGCCAAATCTAGAATAAGTCGTTGCAGCTTTTCCAGTAATTCAGTTAAATTTAGAGAATTACTCGAAGCATTCACTTCAAATTGATTCCCGCGATAAACACTACCTTCTCGCATAGTGTGAGGGGGTCTACGCCATCCTGGCCCCAACCCTCCCAAACGACTAGCAAGAGACAACAAGTAATCGACCAACGTTACTAAGATATCATCCTGATTGCGCTTAACATCAAGATCCTTGCCTTCAACATCAATTATCCAGATTGAATCTGCAATGTCTTTAGGAATATTGGCATATGGACTTCCTTCGAGGGGTAATCCAGTTTTCGTCAGTCCCTGAGAAAGATAACTGCTCAACAATAATCTTGCCGGATTCTTTGTTCCACCGAAAACAAGCTCAGTCAGTTTTTTGGCATCTTCTTTTTTCAGACTAATTAGAGCTAAACGGGTAAAATATCCCCGCAAACATGCTCTAAGCACTTGAGGCGACCAACGATATTCTCCTTCATGCTTATCCTTACGATTCCGTGATTGAATAGTGGGTTTCATTCCCACAAGCTTAATTTGCCAGCGACCTTCTCGAACAACATTTCCCAACCGTCCAAACCCTGATGCTGTTCCCCGTCCAATTCCCTGTTCACTAAGCATCTCTTGGAGTCGCGATCGCACCCACTCCTTCTCTGGATCTGTAATTTTGCCTTTAAGAGTAACAGAGACAGAAAACTGAGTATTTTGTGTTGTTGATTGCCACAAAGCCGTCTTTACCTGCCATTGAACGCCTAATTTTTGGCGTTGCTGAATGAGCGGTGGATTTGAGGCTTCAGAGCTTGATAATTCGTTATAGATCCACTGCAAAATCAGCAACGCCGTTTTTCGGGGTGAATTTCAACAAACCGTTTAAACAAAGTAACCAGATAACAACCACAACCCAATGGAGCACTGTAATCGTCCATAGAGAACCCGTTAGTAGATAAGCGATCGTACAGGTGGCTCCCAATAAGGCAGTTAAACCCAAAAAGACAGGTTGAAAAAAGGTTGGATTTCCAACTTTATAAAGAACAAGAGCATTTAAGGGATGGTAGAGAACAAAGAGAATTAAACTCAGCATGGCTAAACTCAAGGTAATGGCAGGAGAATTGAGTTCATCAGGGTAGGGTAACAAGATCACGCGGAAGACTAGTTCTTCCCATAGTGCTGGACTCAGAAACAGGAAAATTAGAGTCTTGAGTACCTGGAGCGGTTTTTGCTTAATCGGTCGCCATTGTAAAAAGCCTGATTTTAAACCAATTGGAACAGCGAGCGCACCATAAACAAATAGCAATAAAACTGTAATTCCCCACTCTCGAGGCTCAGGTAAGAGAACTATTGAGAAAAAGATACGACGTAAGGCAGAAGAAAGAAACGGTACTTCTCCCAAGAGATTGGTCGGAGCGAGAGGCAGGATTTCTGGCATAGAACCACCGACCTGATTGGTGCGTAAAAACCAAAGCGATGCTCCCTGTTCTAAGAAAATTGTGCTGAGTGTGTCATGAGCGACACGAGGTAAGATCGTCTGCCAACTCAAAAGGGCATTAGCGAGAGTATCTTGGTCGGTGAAAGTAGAAGGCTCGCGTCCGGCTACTCCCGCTAGAATTTCGGCATTTTTCTGCCAATCAGGGCGGATTACGCCCCTGGGAATTAAAACTTGCTCAAGGCGCTCTCCAAGTTGCACTAATCTTTGAAAGCGTTGTGTTTCGGGAGCATCGGGATGATTTTTGAACCAGCTAGCAAGTACGGTATTTGTCTGAATCTGGTTTTTCAGCGTTTCAATCGTGATGTAGAGGGCTTGATTGGAATCTTGAACACAAGATGCTGCAGGGGTGACACTGGAGTTTCCGGTGCTATCTCCAGTACGATAGCGGGCCATCATGATTTCTAGTTGCCGTTGTAATTCCGTCAAGGGAGATAAAAAAATGCCTCCAAAATTGTAATCCTGAAGTACATCTAATTTAATGATCACATTGGAAGTGGGACGAGAATTAAGCCACCCCCGTTGTAAATTCCCCAGATAATTCGCCCAGCTTTGACTTCCCGATAAAATACCTTGAGGATTTTGAGCATAGACTTGATAGTAGGAAATGTCCCATTTTAGTTCCTGGGTAAAAGGATCGCGTACTACTTGGGGAAAGAAGTAAGCAAAATGCCCCGTTACTGTTCCTCCTTGGACGGATTCGCCTTTTTTTCCTCCAATCCCTCCGAATAAGTGAATTCCTAAACCGCGCTCGCCTTCTTTCCATGCTGTTAGAGAAACATCGGGGGAATCACTGCGAGGCTCTACCAAAACCCGTTGGGCTGTTCCTTGACGGTCGGGCGTATCTTTCCAATTGTCGTGAGCAATGTAAGACGAACCCGACTCTAGTCCAGAAACAATTTCCGTCGGCTTGAGTTGAAATAGCGCTCGCGGTTGGAGTGCCTGCACGGTGAATAAGCCGTCTTGACCTTGTGCGCCATAGATAGACCACCCGGCTTGACCCTCGGTTGAATCGGCTAACTGACGAGGTGTCGAAATAAAGCGTCCACCAGAGACTAAAGGCTGTTGAGGAATCCGAATCACTTCTTCAACGCCATCAAATTTGCTGGTTTTGGAATTATAGTGTTTGACGCGCAGTAATTCGCTGGGGCAAGGTGGAGAACCTGGACAAGCCACCGGAAAATCAGCTTTAGATTTCGCCCTCGCTTCTCCAAGGATTTTAACTAAGCCCACGTATCGACCCGTCACCATTAAGGGCATTTGCTTAACTTGGATGGTCGTTGACTCGGCTTTCGTCACCTGAGCTTTGTTAAAACTGACGAATACATCATCATTCGGTCTAGCACCGGCTAAGGCTTGTAATGGTCCTACCTGAGAACGACCATTGAGACGAACGGGAATTAGATTACCCTGCTGTTCACTTTTTAGAGCGGCTGCGGTAAATTTAATATCTGTCGTCACTAATTTTAAGTATCGCTCTAGTAATGGCGATCGCTGCCAGCCCAATCGAACCTGTTTGCCCACTAAATCCTGTTGGTCAGAGGGAGCTTGATAGATTTCAAACCAAGTCCAATCCAATCTTGAGTCAGTGAGGGATTAGATTGAAACTCTTCAGGGTTCGGTAGAATAAGACGGCCGACCCACTGAGCGAGCGGATGGTACAGTTTCGGATCGAGGGTTTGTTGAAGGGGGTAATAACTTGATTGATTTACGGCTAGTCGACTGGTCAGTACATAGTCTGAAGTTCTCTGAACCAGAGGCTTGGGCGTAAACAGAAGAGCAGCAACAGCGACCACTCCAATCAAAAAGAGTAAAAAAAGAAGACGAAAGATTGTCTTTTTCATAGGGTATTGTCAGATTAACTTTAAGAAAGTGTCAGAAATGAGTTACTAAAACTTAGACAAAAAAATAGTTAAAAACCTTCCTTTTTATGATATTAATTAAACGGGTTGCAAAATTTCTTTTAAGAGATTAACTCGTTCTAAAAAGAGTTTTCTTCGGCTAGATAGAGACACGAACTCTCCGAAAATCAAGCGAGGTCGGAAAAAGTTTTGGAAGCGTTACAAACCGAACTTCTGAAAGCAAGAATGTATGATAAGATCTAGTGAAAGTCGCTCTTGTTAGGAGAAGGGAGATGGTCGCCCACGAACTACGTATTATTGTAGAGAAAGTGTCAGTGTCAAGTCAAGAAGTAGTGAAGCGAGACACCCTGAAAATTTATGATATCAGAAATCCTGAAAATATTCTAGATTTAGGATTACGCCATAGGGAACAAATCTCGCTGTTAGAAAAAATACAAAATGCCTTACTAGCGGAACAAGCCGTTTTAATTAAAGAGGATAAAAAAGTCTGTCCTGTTTGTGGAGAGAAGCTGAAAAAGGGTTCCGTCGCAAAAAAAATCAATGAACAGAATAACCCTGTGGTTATCTAATTTTTAAGCAACAATTCCAAAGAGAGACTCGACAAATTCTTTTTGAGATATACTATCCCTATTACTAACACCATCGACCTGTCCTTTATTAATCATGTGCATCGTTTCGATTCCTCTAATTATCCGCCAAGCTGTGTGAAACGATTGATATCCTAGAGAGGCTTTTGTTATTTTTTTTACCCCTCTATGGTCTTGTTCTACTCGGTTATTGAGATATTTGACTTGTCTTAATTTACTATTTTTTTGTAAAAAATTTTCCTCTTTTAATTCTTCAACGGCTGGCGGATAAGCCTTATCTTTATCGACATTGATAACTCTGGGTTGCTGACTATGCTTGCTTTTGAGGACTTTCTTAAAAAATCTCTTGGCAGCTTCTGAGTTTCTTCTCGCACTTAGCATAAAGTCCAAAGTATTCCCTTGACTATCAATAGCGCGATACAAATATTTGCACTCTCCCTTCACCTTAATATAGGTTTC